>DNTK01000267.1 GCA_003508755.1 Bacteroidales bacterium
GTGAATACTTCTTCATCATCGCCGGCGTAAAAGCCGCGTAATACCTCATTTCCATCTTCATTGTGGCCAATAATTGTTTGCATGTAAACCACGGGCAAATGTTTCATGAAATTTTCGGAGGCATAATTCAGGATTCGGCGCATTGGATTTTCAGCCTTTCCCATTATCCGTTCCATTCCATAGGCGGCTCCTGTAAAGTGACTTTTATTAATTCCCTCTGAACCGCCTGTTCCTACAAGCAGGTTTTTGTTATAATTGGCCATCCCCAAAACCTCATGTGGCACGACCTGTCCGACAGAAAGTATCAAATCATGCCCTCCATGGGCAATTAGCTTGTTTAATTGTGCCGGCCAGGAATAATCAACGGTATTTTCAGTAATCTCTTTTACTTTCTCACGGGGAATCACTCCAATCGTAACAACATCATTATGCCAATCATGTAATCTGAAAAGATGTTCAGGAACTCCCGGAAACATGCGGTTTATTTGATCTCTGGACATAGGAGCATGTGTGCCCAATGCTGGTAGAATATCACTTACAGCATTACCATAATATTCATATATATAACATGTGATTTCGCCAGCCCGGGAATGAAAGCGTGTAAAATCAGGAGGTACTATCAGCACATTGGTTCGGGGGCCAATTTTGTCGAGGACTTGCCAAACAGCTTTTTTCAATGCTTGTAAAGTAATTTCTGTATTTTCCGCTCCACTTTTAAAAAAGATCATCGAATTTGTTTTTATCTGTTGCGTGGCAGTATCTGACCACTACCCGGCATCATAATTTACCATTCAAACCCTATTTATTTATTTATGAAAAAGCTTTTCCACTCCTTTAGAGGGAAAACTTCAAGCAGTATCTTTTTACGCGGGCATTTCCTTCCCAGATATTCCATACCATTTCCTCGTCGGCTGGTTGAGCATAATCGGTCAGAAATGTGGTTGCCATAGCCCCGGTAGCCCATCCAAATTGAATCCATTTTTCCGGTTCCCATTTCTTAAGCATACCATAAAGCATTCCACCCACAAACCCATCTCCGCCACCAATTCTATCTAAAACGTGTATATCTCTGGGCTCCACCACATGCCAGTTACTATTTTCAAACATAATGGCACCCCATAAATGATGGTTGGCGCTGATTACCTGTCGGAGCGTGGTGGCGAAAACACTTGCATTTGGGAATCTTTGCCTTACACGATCCATCATTTCCTTAAAACTTTCAATCTTACCTTTTATATCTTTTACTTCTGCCTCCGGTCCATCAATACCCAGGCAGAGCTGAAAATCTTCTTCGTTACCAATTAATATATCGGATACCGAAGCAATTTCTGTAAAAGCTTCTCTTAACTCTTTTTCCCGACCTTTCCAGAAAGTGGCTCGATAGTTTAGGTCAAAGGAGATATACGTACCGTGTTTTTTTGCCGTTCGGGCCAATTCCAGACAGAAATTACTGGTCTCGGGAGATAAGGCACCAATCAGTCCTGAGAGATGTATAATCTGAACTCCTTCCTCGCCGAAGATGCGGTTCAGATCAAAATCTTTGGCATTAAGTGTTCTTCCTATTTCACCTGCCCGATCGTTGTGGACTCTTGGACCACGGCTTCCATAGCCACTGTCGGCAATATTAAACTGATGGCGATACCCCCAAGGGCCACCTTGCTCAATTTCAGGACCCTCGTACTCCAGGTGGCGGGATTTTAAATTGCTTTTAATGAATTGAGCAATCGGACTGTCTTTTACGAATGTGGAAAGGACCTTTACGGTTAGCCCCAGATAGGATGAGATACTTGCTACATTGGTTTCTGCACTGGTAGCCTGCATTTGATACAGATCACTGCAATGAACAGGTTGCCCGTTTGCCGGCGTAATCCGAATTCCCATGCTTGTTGGTACAAGTAGGGAGTATTTACAGTTCGTCTTTAGAGTTATCATCATTTTTTGTTAATTCGATGCTAAGATTCATATTCAGCTATCTAACTATTTGAAATAATTCTCACCCCTCGGAAGTTAAGTTTTGCTTAAATAAAGCTTTCTATGAAATTTAACACATGGTGCAAAACTACCATTTACGCTTACACCCCTCCAAAAGCATTGTAACCTCCATCGACCGGTATGCAGATGCCTGTGACAAATTTCGAAACATCAGAAAGCAGGTACAATACGGTTCCCTGTAATTCCTCTACTTCGCCATACCTGGCCATAGGAGTGTTTGCAATAATTTTGCTTCCGCGTTTTGTTGGTTGTCCTGTTTTTTCATCTACCAGCAAAAAACGATTTTGATTGGTTAAGAAGAAACCAGGAGCGACAGCGTTCACGCGTATGCCAACCTGAGCCAGGTGAACCGCCAGCCATTCGGTGAAATTATTCACAGATGCTTTGGCTGCAGAATATGCAGGTATCTTTGTGAGGGGTTTGTAGGAGTTCATGGATGAAACATTCAATATTACACCCTTTTTATTTTCCAACATATCTTTAGTTAAAACCATTGAGGGTAGGAGGGTACCTTTAAAATTTAAGTCAAACACCCAATCAAATGCTTCCATTTGGAGTCCATAGAAAGATTTATCTAAATCGTCAAGTGAATTCTCGTCGAGTTTTTCGAGCTGTGTGGTGGCTTTTGGAGAATTACCTCCGGCACCATTAACAAGTAAATCTATCTTGCCCAGCTCATTGTTAATTCTGACTTGAGCCTTTTCCAGTGAAGATTTATCAAGCACGTTGGCAAAGTAGCCCCTGGTTGTGGTACCCGTTTCATTTTCTATCTCATGCGCCACTTTCTTTGCCTGCTCTTCATTGATATCGAGAATGGCAGTTTTTACCCCCACCGACGCCAAGCCTTTTGCAATCGATGCTCCAATAACTCCCGCCCCACC
>DNTK01000353.1 GCA_003508755.1 Bacteroidales bacterium
GTAATATCCCTTGAAAAGCAGGCAACCCCAACAAATTCGTTGTTTAGTTTTATGGGATTAAAGGATGTTTCTGTATAATTTGGGACACCCTTAATGTCAAACCGATCGGTTATGGAAAATTGTTCGCCCTTAAGTGCACGTTGATAGCGCCCCCTCCAAATTGATTTTAATGGTTCGGGCAAACTAATAAGCACACTCACGCCTTCCTTAAGAGAAACACCAAAGGCGGTTTTGTAATTGTTTACAAAATTTGAGTTAATGGTTTTTATCTGCAACTTTTCGTTAACCGACCAAATGGAGTCATTTGTATTTTCAATTTGACTTATCAGGTTCGCTTTATTTTCATGGAGTCTTTGTTGAACTTTTAGAAGTTCATTGACTGATCCTTTTGAACCTGTAGTGTGAATTAGTTCATTATACAAGCGCTCTAGCCGACAAATATGCTTGTCGATTGCGGCAATAGTATCATCGCTGGAATGTTTTTTTACGCCCTCAATTTCAGCCTTTAGCTGACTAAAGAGCGATAAAATAGTGTCGTTTATTTCAATTGCCCCGGCTGAGCCCATATTGTAAAAATTTAAAGCTTTTTTCGATGGAATGAATTTGTAGTAAATGATACAAATAGCATAGAAAAACTTTAGTTATATATGTGGGGTAGACTGGTGATGAAAAAGGTTTTGACAATTGTTTCATTTAAAGTTATGACATTCTAAACACAATAGCAACAAGTTTTTAAGCATAAATGTTTAAATTAAAATATACTGCCCCGGCAATTTTTGCCAGGGCAATACATGAAAACTTAACAAAACTATTCTCTGTATGTTATTTCGAGTTTTCTTCGATGCTTTCTTTTAATCCAAGAATTAAGTTGCGTGCGAGGTCAATATCGTTTGCATATATGTTTATTTTATTGGTGTAATTTTGTAATTCACCATCTTCGTAGGTCTTAATTACTTTAGCATTGTAATTTGTATTCAGAACAATCGAAAGTTCTTTACCCTTAATGTCATATTCGACACTATTTGGATTGAGGTCAGAAAGGTTAAACTCATAAATATACTCCACACTTTTCTTTTCGGTAATTTCGGTGATAGTCAAACGCAGTTTATTGTGATCAGCACTTTCTATGCGTTCCAGTTTTTGATTAATTGTTTTGGCTTCAAAAGTTACTTCCACAGTATGCTCGATTAACCAGCTTACTTTGGCTGCAAGATTATCTTCCGGAACAAGACGAACAATAGCTGCTTCACAAAGCGGGATCCCCTTCTTAAGGGCATGCATAATTAGGCGGGCATTTTCTCCGTCATCGCATAAGATACTTCCATCATCATCGAAGTTTTGCTGTTCCTGGTCTTTGTACGCTTTAATTAATTTGTATCCGCCTTTTGTTTGGAAAACAATCTGGAATTTTTTACCCAGAATCTTATAATCCAAAGAGTGCTCGTTGATATCGGA
This sequence comes from Bacteroidales bacterium, assembly GCA_003508755.1. GTDB lineage: Bacteria > Bacteroidota > Bacteroidia > Bacteroidales > UBA10428 > UBA10428. The sequence continues at coordinate 1,456 of DNTK01000353.1, forward strand.
AAGGTTAAATTCAAACGAACTCTCAGTTTTCTTTTTCATGTCGTCTACCACAACATCAAGTTTTGCTTTACAATCATTGTTGATTTTTTGGGTGTTGGTAACATCATTTATGATCACTTCCTTTACCTCAGTACTGAGCAATGAGGTAGCATCTTGCACACTGTTTATTTGTGGCAACGCATTTGAAACTTCCTGTTCGGCAAGGGGTATTATTTTATCTAAAATATATTTTAAGTCGCGCGCATTTTCTACACTGTACGCAAGAATTTTAAGATCATAATTATAATTTCCCTGTTCACCGTCTATGTAAGTTTTTATTAACTTTTGCTTTCTGTTTGTCTCAAATTCAACGGAGAAGTAGGCTCCGCTAATTTTAAAATTCAGTGAATTTGGATTGATATCGGCCAGGTTGAATTGATACCGGGTACTTTTCGTCAACTTGGAAGTGGTTTCAACTACTTCTAAATTCACCGCGCCCTTTGTCGTTTTATCTACCTGCAGAATTTGCTGATGTGTTTTATCACTAACGGTTACATCTCCAATGTTATCGACCAGCCAGGTTAATTGTTCGTCGTAGGTTTCAAGGTTAAACCTGTTTTTCATGATCTCTTTTGCTACCGGAATCACTGCCAGCACCTTTTCCTTTATGGCTCGGGCATTATCAATGTTCTCGGCATATATTTTTACAATATTTTCGTACCCGTCAAACTCACCGTCTTTGGTGCAACTAATTAATTTCTGGTCGTTTTCGACTTTCAGTTGAACGAATATTTTTTCTTTTTCCGTAACCTCTCTCACCATAATCGGGTCAAGATCAGCAAAGTTTAGCTTGTTGTTGTATTTTACCTGATTGCCTTTTTGATCAATCGTGGTAAGTACAAAATCGATAACACCGGGCTGTTCAATGTTTATCTCTTGCTCGTAAACCAGTTTGGCACTGTTAACGGTTTTTATTTCTCCCTGCAAAGCTGTAATAAGGCTGTTGAATTGATCATCCTGGCTTTGTGCAAGGCTAAATACAGATAGTAAGGCAATAATAAAAATGATGGTTTTACTTTTCATGACTAGCTGGTAATTAAAAGATTTATAGTATACAAGTTATAACTTTTGCTTTGATTGAAAAAATAATACTGGTCGGGGATTTCAGGTAAGGATCAAAAGCATAAAGGCACAAAAAACAATTTCTTTTGTGCCTTTGTTGTTAGTTCTTATTTTTTAGACTATATGATAGTCTAAGTAGTAATATTATAATTCGGTGAAGAAGTAGGTAGCAGAAATAAGGAATACATTATTGTGCATATCACCTTTTCCATTGGGCGAAATATCATTTAATCCCCATGAAAAACCTAAACCAACTTGTAGGTTTTCAATAATTTCCACACCTGCTTCAAGGTGGAAAGCAAACTCAAGTCTTTTAGCATTATCATCATCACCAGAACCCCATTTAATGTCTGTGCTGTTATTATCATCTTTATATTTTCCGGCAAGACCAATACCAACATCAAATCCTGTTTTACCATAAATAATAAAATCGCCTAAGTCATATTTATAAAGACCATGTAAAGGAATCTCAAGATAAGTTGCGGAAAGTTTTACATCATTATCATATTTGCCACCTTTATTAGTAATAATAAGACCACTTTGGGCAAATATATTATCTGTGAAACCCATTTCGCCGACACCTCCCAAATGGATTCCTAATTTAGAGTCGGAATCAGGACCATCAGCTACCACTTTAGCGACATTAAGTCCACCTTTGGCACCAACCCTGATTTGAGCTTCGACATTCGTCACTGCAAATACAAACAGAACAACAACTAAACTAATTAAAACTTTTCTCATGATAAGGTAATTTAAAATGGTTAAAATTTTCTGGTTTTGATATGCTTAATTTGGCATCAATTATAATTTTAATGCACTAATAGCTAAAATATAAAAAATTATGCAAGAACTTACGTGGTGAATATTAAAACCATATAAACTTTGATTTACAATAGGTTTTTCTTGGTAAACAGCACTTTTTTAGTAATTGACACTTTTATCAGTCGCTATATTCTAAGGCTAAGAGATGTGCCAAAGATTTTTTTACATACGTGTTTTGCTGCTAAAACACCGATGAAAGCAATGGTCTTAGGCACAATTCTTGAGCATACCGTAAATTTTAAAGTTTCAACAAATTCACCCTCGTGTTTGAGGAGTGTGTTCTTTTCCAATCCTGACAAAAATTTCTTTTTTTCAGCCTGCAACATGCTATCTTGTTGTGCAAAACACACTTTGAAAAATGGAGTACAATCAAATACTGGAGGAGATACAGCTGGAATTAACCAGCTACAAAGGATTGGGTAAACTACCCGATTATATTCCTGAACTTGCCCAAGTTGATTCGGATAAGTTTGGCTGCTCAATTGTTACTGTGGAACATAAGAAACATCAGATTGGAGACGTTCTACAAAAGTTCTCGATACAAAGTATTTCGAAGGTGTTTACACTTGCAATGGCTTTATCGTTCGAAGGGAAAGACCTCTGGCAGCGAGTAGGTGTTGAGCCGTCGGGTTCTGCATTTAACAGCATTGTTCAGCTTGAATATGAAAAGGGTATTCCCAGAAATCCGTTTATTAATGCAGGAGCATTGGTTATTGCCGATGTGCTTCTAAGCCGGATAAATAATCCAAAGGCCAAATTACTTGAATTCATTAACATGCTGGCAGGAGGATCACATATCGATATTAACATTGACGTATATGTTTCTGAAAAGAATACCAGTGCAATGAACACTTCACTTGCGCATATGCTCAAGGCTTACGGAAATATTAATAACGATATAAACGCAGTACTCGATTTTTACTTTTTTCAGTGTGCCATCGAAATGTCTTGTGAGGAACTTTCGTTTGCTCTTTTACCATTTGCCGATCATACTACATGTTTTAATTATGCCGGTATTAGTTTGTCGGCCAGTCGGGTAAAACGAATAAATGCAATAATGCTTACCTGTGGGTTTTATGATGAATCGGGAGAGTTCTCTTTTAAAGTGGGGTTACCTGGCAAAAGTGGCGTGGGTGGAGGTATTGTGGCTGTGCATCCGAACAAATACAGTGTGGCGGCATGGAGCCCGTTATTAAATGAAAAAGGAAATTCTGTTATGGGAATGAAGGCATTGGAACTACTCACCACAAAAACAGGATTATCGGTCTTCTAAAACGCTTGTTCAGGTTTATGGATTTATTTTTTGTTGATAAGATGGTAATGCTTTTCGAAAAAAACAGCAATTAACTTCATAAATCCTTCTTTGTTTATCACATTTTCTGTAACAAAATAGTCTTTTACCTTTTTAAAACCTCTGTTGGTGTAGTTTTTTACTGCCAGCGGGTTGTCATATTCACAGGTATGCAGCCAAACTCTTTCAGGATTGAAAGTAAATGCGGAGTCAATGGCACACGAAAGAAAATAACCTCCCAGTCCTTTTCCGGTAAAGGCCGGAAGAAGTCCAAAATACTTCACCTCAACATCATTACGATTTACAATAAGTTCAAAAAAGCCAATAAGTTGATTATCATGAAAGCCAAGGTAGTATTTATAACGCTTATCATTGCTGTAAGCTTCCCATTGCTCTTGATTCCACAGCAGGCGCTCGTACCATAAATACGGAAGTCCGACTCCCAGAAACAGCACATAATTGATGTATGCATCAGGTTTTATAAATTTCAACTCAATTTTTTCCTCAAAACCTGGCTTGGGCAAAAAATTTTCTCTGCCCCTAATTTCAAATTCGGAAGTGAATACTTCGTGTGTCATACCCGCCTGAATTACTTTCTGGAGGGTTTAACCGGATAGGGTTGCATTATTTTGGCTACAGCGTAATTTATTACCCGTTCCTGACTGCGGGTGTTTTCTTGTACAGTTCCCATTCCTACACTTTCCCAGATTAGCTCTTCTCTATTGGGATCAAACACTGAAATAATCAGAGTACCAACAGTATATTGAGTGTCTGTGTAAGTTGTTGTTGAGTGCCCCATTCCCCAACCATAACCGGGGCCATAACCGTAATATCCACCCCATCCACCACCATAATGATGGGTGTGCGCAGTTGTTTTTGTTTTTTCCTCTGAAACAATATACAGCGAAACAATCATATCTCCGCCTTCTTTTACCACGCTTATGCCACGCTTAGCAAATTCGTTGGCAAATGCCTGTTCAATTCTTGATTTGTCAAACGGGTTTAAGATAACATCGCTGTTTTCGGCCCAACCATAAAACTCAAGTGTTTTGTATTGAGTAAAATCAACAGAGGGATCAGAATCACTGACAACTTGCAGGCTGCTGCAAGATGCAGCCAGTAATAGAATAACGAGTAGGAATGTATAGTTCTTCATGATTTATGTATTATTTAAATTTTGCTGGTGAGGTTAGTACTTTAAAAGTTATTTTTCTCAGACTTCTATATCTGTTTAGGATGAAGGTTGAGGATAAATAACACGATATTTTTATTTAAGGTCTACCGTAATTCCAGATTTTTATGCATTGATTTCTTGTTGTTTTTGAGTAGTACTTTTTTTATATCGGTTTTAGCTGAGCAGCCACAATTATCTCCACATATGGAGGTGGTTTTTTTTCGAAGTGCGTGCACAATGCTCCATACAGCATATGCTGCAGCACTAAAAACAATTATTAAAACAATTATGTCCTGTATCATTTCTCAAAGGTTACAGAATGCTGCCAAGCTGGTAGACAACAAAGGACACCAGCCAGGCTAATCCTGTTGTGTAAAACATTGTAAAAATTGCCCACCCCCAGTTTCCCTCTTTCTGAATAGCAGCAATAACCGCAACACAAGGGAAATAAATTAAAATGAAAAGCATTAAAGAAAATGCCACCAATGGTGTAAACACTTTTTGCCCTTTTTTGTTTCCGGTGGTAAATTCTTGTTGCTGAAGTTTGGTAATTAGGGTTTCCGACTCATTATCGCTAAAATCGGCATGGTAAAGGACCCCCATAGTACTTACTACAATTTCCTTTGCT
>DNTK01000052.1 GCA_003508755.1 Bacteroidales bacterium
CCACCTTGCAACAAGAAGCCAGTCGAAAATTAGGCTATTCCGTTTCGCAAACCATGACAATTGCCCAACGGCTTTATGAAGCTGGACACATTACCTACATGCGTACCGATTCGGTTAACCTGTCAGATTTAGCGCTTAATGCTGTACAAAAAATTATCACTGCTGATTTTGGAAGTGAATACCATCAGCTAAGAAAATACAAAAGTAAAGCCAAGGGAGCACAAGAGGCCCATGAAGCTATTCGGCCTACCTATCCAGAAAAGCGCACCATTGATGGTAATAATACCGAAATGCGCCTTTACGAGCTTATATGGAAAAGAACACTGGCTTCGCAAATGAGTGATGCCCAGCTGGAAAAAACGACTGTGAAAATAAACGTGTCGTCGTCGCCACAGAAATTTATCGCTCAAGGCGAGGTACTTAAATTTGACGGATTCCTGAAAGTCTACATCGAGTCGACCGATGACGAAAATGATGAAGAGGATACCGGCTTATTGCCACCTATTAAAAAAGACCAGGAGTTGTCGCGGAAAATAATTTCTGCTACCCAGCGGTTTTCCTACCATCCTCCGCGCTATACCGAAGCAAGTCTGGTTCGAAAGCTTGAAGAACTTGGTATTGGGCGTCCTTCAACCTATGCGCCAACAATATCTACAATTCTCAACAGAGGTTATGTGTTAAAAGAAGATCGTGAAGGAAAGGAACGAGAGTACATCTCTCTTACTTTAGAAAAGGAGACAGTAAGAAAAGAAATAAAAACTGAGATTACCGGCAGCGAAAAGGCCAAATTATTTCCCGATAACATTGGCATGATTGTAAATGATTTCTTGCTTGAGTATTTTAAGAACATCCTGGATTTTAATTTTACAGCAAAAGTTGAGAAACAATTTGATGATATAGCCTCGGGAAAAGGTGACTGGGCAAAAATGATCGACGATTTTTACAAACCTTTTCACAAGCAGGTACAAACAACACTAGAGGTTTCTGACTATACGAAAGGTGAACGTGTACTGGGCACAGACACAGACTCCGGAAAGCCCGTTATCGCACGTATGGCGCGCTACGGACCAGTGGTACAGATAGGCGAACAAAAGGAAGACTCAGATGAAAAACCACGCTTTGCCAGTATGCTCAAAGGTCAACACATCGAGACCATCACACTGGAAGAAGCATTAAACCTGTTCCGATTACCTCGGTCGGTGGGTGAATATGAAGGAAAAGAAATGACTGTCGCTATCGGACGGTTCGGTCCATATGTACGGCATGACAATAAGTTTGTATCACTAAAGAAGAATGTGGATGATCCCTATTCCATAACTGCAGAAAGGGCCATTGAATTAATTGAAGAGAAGCGGGAGAAAGATAGAAATAAGTATATCAAAACCTATGAGGACGAACCGGATTTACAGGTTCTTAATGGAAGATGGGGCCCCTACATCGCCTACAAAAAAAAGAACTACAAAATACCGAAGGGCACCGAAGCAAAGGAGCTAACCAAGGAAAATTGCTTTAAAATTATTGATGAAGCCGACAAGTCTCCGAAGAAAAAAACTACTCGCACTAAAAAAAAGTAATATAACCACATGGAATTACTCGATTATCTAGACCCGGTAGAGTTGGAGCGTCCCGAAGAATATTTTCTGCAGAGCGAAGAAATACTCAGCAAGAAAATTGACGTCCACACCCAAAGTTTCGAACTGGGCAATCTGAGTAATTACAACATAGCCCTTGTAGGAATTCCGGAAGACCGGAATTCCTATAACAAGGGAGCAGCACTTGCACCGAATAAAATTCGCAGTGAGCTCTATAAGCTCATTAGTCCCGAACTAAAAACCACCATCATTGATTTGGGAAATATTAAGGCAGGGAACACCTATTCCGACACCTACTTTGCGTTAAAAGATTTGGTGTACATGTTATTGTGCGAAAATATTATTGTGGTTTTACTTGGCGGAACACAGGAACTCACCCTCCCAATTTTTCAAGCTTTTGAAAACTATCAGGATAAAATCAACCTTTCTGCTTTTGATGCACGAATCGACTCCCAGAAAGAGGCTCTCAAGAGCACATCCGACTCCTATTTATTTGAACTATTACTCAAAAAGCGAAAACTATTTAAATTTGTTCATGCCGGTCATCAGGCCTATTTGACTGAAAAACATAGCCTTGAACTTATACAAAAACTATTTCACGATGCTGTTAGATTAGGCCAAATACGCAATGACCTGAAAATGGTTGAACCTATTCTGCGTGATACCGATATAGTTAGTTTCGACATTGGATGTGTAAGGCAATCAGATGCTCCGGGACATTATCGGCCAACTCCTAATGGATTTTATGCCGAAGAAGCTTGTCAAATAGCCCGCTATGCCGGACTTGGCGATATGGTCAGAGCATTTGGGGTGTTCGAAATAAATTCAAAACTCGATGTAAATAATCACACCGCAGCGTTAGGCGCGCAAATGATTTGGTATTTCATCGATGGCGTAAATTGTCGTACCATCGAAACACCTAGTAGTGAGGATAGTAATTTTAAAACCTTTATAGTAAGTCATAACGACTTAGATTTCGATATGACATTTTACAAAAGTATGAATACCGAGCGCTGGTGGCTTGAGATACCAAATGCCCAGGGAAAGAATGCGGTGGTCGTGCCATGTGCGCAAGATGATTATACCACCGCCTGCAGTCATGAAGTTCCTGAAATATGGTGGAAAAACTTTCAAAAGCTAAGTTAATCCTCCCAAAAAACCTCTCTGCCTTATCAAGGAATACGAAATATCCCTGAGTTTATTCATGGTTATCTTCCTTATTAGGGGTGTTATAATAAAATATTTATAGG
>DNTK01000587.1 GCA_003508755.1 Bacteroidales bacterium
TGATTGGAGAATTCTCCAATCATTTTTTTATTTTTGGCCCACAAACATTAATAAAAACTAAATGTCAAAAACTCATAAAGCGATCCTAGTTGTTCTGCTCATTTTGCTGGCAGATCAAGTTTCGAAAATCATTGTAAAAACCAACATGCATCTGGGCGAATCTATCCCTGTATTTGGCAGCTGGTTTATGATCCGTTTTATCGAAAATCCAGGAATGGCTTTTGGTTGGGATATTCCCGGACAGTTTGGGAAAATTGCCCTGAGTCTTTTTCGTTTAGTAGCCATCATTGGTATAATATGGTACCTGAGAAATCTTATACGTCAAAACGCACAAACACTTTTAGTGATTAGTGTAGCTATGATATTAGCCGGAGCAATAGGAAACTTGCTCGATAGCGCGTTCTACGGATTGATATTCGACAAAGGAACAGTGTACGATCCGGAATATGGCAGATGGTTTGGATATGGCGGCCAGGCTGCTTTTGGTACACCTGGGTATGCTGCCCCCTTTAAAGGTTGCGTAGTTGACATGTTGTATTTTCCTGTTATTGAAGGTACCTACCCCAGCTGGTTTCCTTTTAAGGCAGGAGAGAATTTTATTTTCTTTCGACCCATCTTTAATCTTGCCGATTCTTCCATTTCTGTTGGGGTTTTTATTATTTTACTTTTCCAAAAACGCCTTTTTCACAATTTGAAATAAGCTTTTTAAGTTTACCAACTGAAAACACTTGTTCCTGGCAAAGCATATGCTCTTAACTCGTGCATAAAAATGTGTCAAATGAACATAATTTTTACATAAACTTGTGAAAAAGATAACAAACAATTAGATAATTACTTGTATTTTTGTGGTTTAATATAAATATCCCCCCTAAGAAATAATAATGAAGGAAGTAGTAATTGGAATTGATATCGGAGGAACCTTTACTAAATTCGGAATTGTCGATAAAGAAGGTAACTGTTTAAAAGAAAATTTTACTAGCACCGACAAATACACCGAATTTGAAGTCTACCTGGAACATCTGCATACCGAAATTGAAGAGCTGATAAGCAGCATTAACGAAGAAATCGAAATTAAAGGCATCGGCATTGGGGCTCCCAACGGTAATTATTACCACGGCACCATCGAGCATGCCCCTAACCTCAACTGGAAAGGGACCATTCCATTCGTTAATAAATTCAAAGAATATTTTCCTGGTTTGCCAATACGCTTAACAAATGATGCAAATGCTGCCGCTATTGGTGAAATGATTTATGGAGGTGCCAAGAATATGCGCGACTTTATTGTTATTACGCTTGGTACCGGCCTTGGAAGTGGCATTGTTGTAAATGGCAATGTGGTATACGGACATGATGGCTTTGCCGGCGAAATGGGCCATTTAAACGTAAAACACCGCGGGCGCATGTGTGGTTGTGGCAAAAGAGGTTGTCTCGAAACCTATGTTTCCGCAACAGGAATAAAGAGGACAGCCTTTAAACTGCTTGCCGAACGGGTAGATAAAAGTGAGTTGCGTGGCATTAGTTACAATGATCTGACTTCGAAGATGATTTCGGAAGCTGCCAAAAAAGGTGATAAAATTGCCTTAGATGCTTTTGAAATGACCGGACGTGTGCTGGGTGTAAAACTGGCCGATGCGGTGGCCTTTTCAAGTCCCAAAAGCATTTTCATTTTTGGAGGTCTGGCCAAGGCTGGTGAACTTATTTTCGAACCAACACGCAGATACATGGAAGAGAACCTACTGCCCATATTTAAGGGTAAGGTTGAAATTCTTCCCTCGCAATTGCAGGATGCAAATGCTGCCGTGCTTGGAGCAAGTGCCCTGGCATGGCGCGAACTCCAAAAACTTAATGCGTAAAACACTTTTTTACATAAATCTTAAATGGGTTCCTTGGGACCCATTTTTTATTTCACTATGTTTGGTGGCTAAAACTCTTAATCCGAACAAAATAACTCATTACCAGACAAAAGGTCTTATTAATCATAAAATATAACCTTTTAAGCTGCATACCGTATTATTTCTTGTAACCTCGATTATACTAAAATGGAGCATCCAAACCTCGAACAAAAGAACATCCTTGTCGTTGAAGACGAAGAAAGAAACTGGCTACTCATTCGCGATATCATTGAATTGTGCAATGGTAATGCCATTTGGGCCGAATCGGGTATGCAAGCAGTAGATAAAGTAAAAGCAGGTAATATTAGCTTAGTTTTAATGGATCTTCAGTTACCATTTATGAGTGGTATTGAAACAACCCGAAAAATCCGAGAAATAAACAAAGAAGTACCTGTAATTGCTCAGACAGCTTTCAGTGATCCTGAATTACTACACAAGTGCACCAAAGCGGGTTGCAATAAATATATCCTAAAACCTTTGGATGTGAATGAAATGTATAATGTGCTTAGCGATTATTTGTGCTAACCCTTTTGTACAGCAAAGTTTAGGAATCGGTTCAAGGGATACAAAGACTTGTAGACTTCTTTAATTTCCTTTAAGAAATCAATTTTACAGAAATCTTCGGAATTGTACTGTTTAATTACTGTGTAGTGCTTGAATTTTAAGTATTCCAATCCCCTGAAATCGTCTGGAAAACCTTTGGGTTTTGTTTTAAGCTTTTCAGCATCGATGGCCTTGAAGTGTTTTATAAACTCAGGGTGCGTCACAATTTCTTCAAATTCTTCAAGGTTCTCAAAGATTTCTTGTCGTATGGATTTTAAAACAGGTGATGGTGGCATATAAATGCCTCCTGCCAGGAAGGAGCCAGCTGGATCTAAATGCAGATAATAGCCTGCATTTCCTTTGTTTCGTCCGCCAGGTGCAATAAATGCTCCAAAGTTGGTTTTGTAAGGCGATTTATCCTTGGAAAACCGAATATCGCGATTTATCCGAAACACACAGTTTTTGGGTTCTAATCCGGCCACTGATTTATCAAAGGAACTAATTTCGTGTATGATAAGCTCAATATTCTGATTAAAGTTATCTCGGCATGATTGGTAACGGGGTTTATTTTCGTGAAACCACTCTTTGTAATTGTTGGCCGATAAGTCGCCTAGGAAACTAAAAATGTCGGGTGTAAACATGTTAAATAGGGCTTTGGTTTCTTATATACTAAACAACTCATTTTATCCGTTATGGTTCAACCCAATCGCCCCTATCTTTTATAAGATTAATCAATTCGTCTACTGCCAAGTTCTCTGGAACACCCCTTTTAATCAATTCTTTTTGATGGTATAGATTTACTTTGCCCGGTGCTCCGCCAATATAGCCATAATCGGCATCGGCCATTTCGCCCAGACCATTTACGATACATCCCATAATACCAATTTTTAATCCGGTTAAGTGCCTGGTGCGTTCGCGAATATACCGGGTTGTTTCCTGAATATTAAACTGGGTACGCCCACATGAAGGACACGAAATATACTCGGGTTTTGTTGTGCGCATGCGACTGGCCTGTAGAATCCCAAAACTAACAGAGCAAACCTCCTGTTGTGAAACATTTCCTGTATTTGCAATCCATATTCCGTCAACCAGTCCATCCAAAAGTAAGCCCCCGGAATCTGCAGCAGCTTTTACTTGCAAAGTTTCTATATCATCTGTTTGATAGCATATTTTAACTATCACCGGCAGCTTGATTCCATGCATGGTTAACCGAACAATGGCACTGCGCAAATCAGCAAGCATATTCAGGTTATTACTGGAAAGTACCAGTACCTTGTTTTTAAGTACTTGAAGCTTTCTGAATGCAGCATTGTTTAATTCTGCTGTACGTATGCGAACAAAGCATGGATCTACAAAATCTAATAGGTCTTTATGCTGCAGCGTCACCAATGGCAATAGGTTGTTTTTTGTGTTAAGATCCGTTTTATTGTCCAGCTCTACCAGGTTTTGTATATCTGGTATTGGGTCTTGATGATGATTAATAAAAACAAAATCCGGATGCAAATTTCCTGAACACTCTTGACTATCGGCGATCACAACTGGCACCTGCTTGCCTCCTACCTGAAGCACTTGAGTCGATTGTCTGCGGGTAAAACTAAATGGATTAATGAAATATTTGCCAAGAGGCGGAATATCTCCGGCTTGCGTATGATTGGCAAAATGCATGACTAATTTTCTTGCTACGGGAATCTCACATTCAGGCTCCTCTGTGAGCGACACCCTTATGGTATCGCCAATTCCATCTGCCAGGAGTGCACCGATGCCAACTGCCGATTTTATTCTTCCATCTTCGCCCTCTCCGGCTTCGGTTACACCCAGGTGTAAAGGAAAATGCATGTTTTCTTCTTTCATCCGTACTGCAAGCAAGCGCACTGACTGTACCATAATCATGGTATTACTGGCCTTCATCGAAACCACTACATTCATAAAGTTTTCCTGCTTACAAAAACGTAAAAATTCCATCGCCGATTCCACCATTCCTTCAGGTGTATCGCCATAACGGCTCATAATGCGATCCGAAAGTGAGCCATGGTTTGTGCCTATGCGCAGTGCTGTGTTATGTTCTCTGCAGATGTGTAATAAGGGTAAAAATTCCTGTCGAATTCGATCCAGCTCGGCAGCATATTCTGTGTCGGAGTAGTCAAGCTGTTCAAACTTTTTGCTATCGGCAAAATTTCCGGGATTTATACGCACCTTTTCGACAAGCTTAGCGGCTTCAAAGGCTATTTTCTGATTAAAATGAATATCCGCAACCAGGGGTATGTGGTGTACCCCTGCTAAAAGCTTTTCCTTTATGGCCCGAATGTGCTCAATATCGCGCATCGAAGGAACTGTAACACGAACAATCTGTGCCCCTGCTTCATCAGCTTTCAATATCTGTTCCACCGAACCATCGATATCAGAGGTAGCTTTACTGGTCATGGTCTGAATTACGATTGGGGCATCGCTCCCGATGTTTACGGGTCCAACTCTTACGGTGTTTGTGTAACGTCGTTTATAATGGATAAGTGATTCGCAATACATAGATATATAAAAAGTTAGTCCTGCCACCGAATGACAGGACTAACAAAATTAAAAACAATCAGCAATTTCTCTCACATCACAATATCAATCTCCCTCATGAAATTGTTTTAACCAAACCCAAATTCATTATTAAATATATAAAATATTTAGGCTCAGATAGTTATTTCCAAAATGCTTGGTATCATTGGAAAAAAGTGATATGCGTCACCTGTTTAGAAACTATACTCAATGGCGAGTGCTTTATCGAGTGTTTCTTTGCTTATCTCATCTTTGATGATGTAGGAGCGTGCTCCTGCTTCTATCATCTGAACAATATACTTCATTTCTGAATGAAAAGATACGGCAATAATAACCAGGTTTCTGTAAAGCTGGGTAGCCTCGCGTGTTGCTTCGATTCCATTTAATGTGGGCATATTGATGTCCATAAATACGGTATCGTAAAGCTTGTTATTAAGCTCTGACAAGCATTGATCGCCATCTTTTACAATTGTGATTTCTTCAATCTGGTCCTGAAAAGAATCTAAAAGCATAAACTTCAATGCTTTTGCAAAGTGAGGGTTATCATCTGCTATGAGTATCTTTTGTTTTTTCATACCTCTGCTACATTTAATCGTCAAATGTATTCAGAACCACCACGTTTGAGAATAGTACTGATACGTAATTTGTATCTGCTATTACTTAATCTTTTTTAAGTACATTCGGTCATAAATAAGAACAGGGCGACAAAATCGAATCTGCCACCCTGTCGTCTACCTAAATCCAACCAAACCCTACATCAAATTATTAATCATTAATACCTTTTATAATCACTAATTTGATCTTTCGTTTTGTACAGAACAAAGATATTTTATGCCCTTCCAATCTGCCTAGGTATAAATACCTATTTGGTGAGCATTTTTACCCATATTAATTTGGGTAAAAACCGACACTTTCAAAAGCAAAATACTCGAGATCATTTGCCTTTGGTTGTGACATTTTGGAAATTGCACCAACTGAATTCACTTTTGATGCTCCCAGGGTAGTAAAAACTCTCTTGGCTTTTGACTGAATGCTCCGGTGAATTGTTCGATCGGTATGCATTCCATCAAGGTCTAAAATAACTTTAAAGCCATTGGTTAGTTTTTTTATCTCCTTGCGAGCTAAATAAAATGCCAGTTCCACTTCCGACTTCATAAAAAAACCTCTCAATTGTATGAGAAGACTGTTGTTTGGAACATCGGCTTTTACTTTAAAGGAATCAATCATGGCTATCCGCATTTGATTATATTACAAATGTACGTAACAAGGCATGCTAAAGTCATGTGGCTTTCTACCTAAAATGGTGTTGATTGGACCCAATGTTGCAGACGAATGCGCGACAATAGCCTGTCGGTTTCCCGACAGATGTTAATTTGTCTTGATGCTGCTTCAGCCATGCCAACATGAAGCAGCTGCTCCCTCGCCCTAATTGCTATTCGCCTTCAAAAGCGAATACAATAAACCTGGTTTTGTTATACCCAGCTTGATTTTGAATCGCCGGACTTTTGAAGCTATCTGCACCTTTGTTGGCAGAACGCGATAAAGAATGGGAGTATGGAATATTTTTTTAGGACCGGATAATATTACCCGTACTTCTCAATTAGGTCGGCATGCTTTGGATAGGCCTGAACAAGGTCTTCCTTTTCGAACATTTCAAAATCTTCAAACTCGAAACCCGGTGCTACCACACAACTCACAAGCCCATAAGAATCGGGGTGTGTAACTTCGGCACAAAATATACAACCGGCCGGAATTAATAATGAAAACTGTTCGGCTTTTTCGTGATTGTTGCCAAGCAGATGGGTATGCTTTTTGCCTTCCGTGTCGATAAAAATCACTTTTACCGGGCTTCCGGCATGAAAAAACCAAAGTTCATCGGAACGCAAGCGGTGTAAGCGGGAAATATCTTCTGATCGCAATAAATAATAAATGCTGGTAGCTAATCGGTGGGCTGATTTATAACCTACAGGAAGATTCTTCGCTTCAATTTCAATACTTGAGCGATACTCCTCATGAAAAAATCCCCCCTCAGGATGCGGCTTCAACCCCAGGTGTTGAATCCAATATTCGGCATTATTCATCGGCAACAATTTATTTTGAAGATAATAAAAACCCCGAATTTAAAAAAGTGTTGTAAAACCAAAGCATCGTGCAGCAAACTTGAATATATGATCGATAATTCGTATATTTAATCAAAAAAGAATCAAATTAAACCCGGATGAAATTAGATCTGCTCAAATATATGTCTGACAGATTGCAGGACGAAACCGATGAATATGAAGAGGCTGGTCCTGTGATTACAATTTCGCGATTATATGGCTGTCCGGCAAAAATTATTGCAAAAAATGTGTCCGATGAACTAAATATGAAGGCAAAAGTTAAAGGCTACAACGATCTCAACTGGAGCTATGTGACCAAAGAAATTATGAGCGAATCGGCCAAAGAACTTGAAATGGATCCGTCTAAAATCAAGTATGTTTTCGATTATAAGAAAAAAGGCCTGGTAGACGAAATTGTTGCAGCACACTCAAGTAAATATTATAAAAGCGACAGAGCTATTCGTAAAACCATTGCAAGGGTAATCAGAAATATGGCCCGCGAAGGCCATGTTATAATAG
>DNTK01000058.1 GCA_003508755.1 Bacteroidales bacterium
GAAAACGTTGTTTGTAAGTAAGCTGGCAACGAGTCTTAGTTTTTCTTTACATTCCGATTCTACTTGTAGATGAAAAGCCTGATTTTTCTGTGTTACATGATTAATATGCTCAATGAGGTTTTCTTTCAGATTACGTTTTAGCATCTGGTATTTCTTACCCTGATCGATTTTACCGTAAATGAGCATGCTGGCTTCATTATCTGAACGAACAAGTCCTTCCATAATGGCGCGTAAAAGCATACCTTTCTTGGAATCGGCCTGGGCCAGTTCTTTAAAAACCTCAGGTTTCTGCTGCTGAATAATATTGCCTAATTCTTTAATTTGTTCCATAGCCGAATGTAAGCGAAAGCAATAAGCAGGTTCGGATAATGCAAGGATACTAAAATATTTTTGGAGTTAGGCTGAAGAATAAAAAAAACAGCCCTTAAAAAGGGCCGATAAAGTGTCTATACACTGATTTCTATGGGTTCGCCTTTCGGCTGTTGAATGTTTACCCAAAAATACGAGCTAATTCGGGGTAATGGATTAAAAGAGTATTAATTGTTTTTTAAGTAATTAAGAATTGTTTTTGTGGCGCCCTTTCTTTCCTTTACGTAAGCTCCTGCCGCCTGGCTTGCAACTGAAAGTTTACCTCTATCAGAAAGTAAATTGTTTAACAAAGGAGCAAATTCGGAAGCCGCATTAAATGCGAACGCACCCCCACATTTGATTAGGTCTACAGCTTCACGGAATTTTCTATAATTTGGGCCAAACAAAACGGGTATATTGTATACAGCAGCCTCAAGGGTATTGTGAATGCCATTTCCAAGACCACCACCAATATATGATAGTTGGCCATACTTGTATATCGAAGATAGCATGCCTATGTTGTCGATGATAAGTACTCGTGCCTCGGTTAAATCCGTTTCGTTCGATTTTGAATAAAGGGCATATGGTACATGAAGTTTCTTTTCAATGGCTTCGATATGTGATTTATGTATTTCGTGAGGCGCAAGAATTAATTTTAATTCATTACTATGATTTTCGATATAATCGATTAGTATTTCTTCATCTGCAGGCCAGGTACTGCCACACACCATGGTTGAAAAACCTGATGCAAAATTCTCTGCAGCATGAATTTCTTCTGAATTTACTGCAATCTCGGTAACTCGATCGAACCTTGTATCTCCTGCAACGCTGCAATGTTCTATGCCAATCTGCTTCAGAAGATTAATCGATTCAATATCTTGTACAAATAAATGCTCGAACCAGCTAAGAATTTGCCTATACCAACTGCCATAACTTTTAAAAAAAGCCTGCTTTTCTCTAAAAATGCCCGATACCAGGAATAAACGTGATCCTGATTCTTGGGCAGCTTTAAGGTGATGGTACCAGTAATCGTACTTCACAAAAAAAACCAGTTCGGGATTTACATATTCAATAAATTTTCGGGCATTTCTTTTGGTGTCGAGCGGTAAATAACAGACAAAATCTGCTGCTGAATAATTTTTCCGGATCTCGTAGCCCGAGGGCGAAAAAAAAGTAAGAATGATTTTATACTCAGGATAGTGCTTTTTAAATTGCTCCATGATTGGTCGGCCTTGTTCAAACTCACCAAGGGATGATACATGAAACCAGGCATTTTTCTCTTCAGCATTTATATTTTCTTTAATTTTTGAAAGCACTCCAAAACGGCCTTTTTTCCAGAGCGATGCTTTTTTATTAAATGCTGAGGCAATTACTATTAGTAGGTAATATATCCGAATTCCTATATTATATAGCGTTGTCATAATTTTACTGAATCAAAAGCTTGTTAATTATTGCCGGTTTAAAATAAATTGATTGAATAATTCCTCTGGCGGCAAAAAATACCAATTGTCCCAGCAATAGGGCATGGTTGTTTAACGAATTATCGAAAAACAGGTAAATTATAAAAAATAATGCAGCAGCAATAATGGTCGCATTTCGTTGCTCGGCTGTTGCAGTAGCACCCAAATAAATGCCATCCCACACAAAAGTAATAATACTTACCAAGGGAATCGCAATAATCCAACCGATATAGTTGACAGCTTCTAAAACTACCTGGTTGTCGGATGTATAAATGCGCATTATTGGTCTCCATGCAAAAGCATACAGCAAGGTAAATACAAGGGCAATTCCGAAGCCCCACCCGAATATGTACTTAATAACACGCTGCAATTTAGAAAGGTCTTTTTGACCTACATATTTCCCCACTAAAGCCTCAGAAGCATTTGCAAATCCATCCGAGAAATAAGAAAAAGCATATACCAGTTGCAGGAAAATAACATTTACACCGAGCAGCAATGTACCTTTTTCCGCCGATGCAAAATTATACCAGGTTAATACAGAAATAACGGCGAAAGTCCGAATAAACACATCGATGTTGACCCGGAAAAACCTGCCATAACCCGTGAAATCGAGCAGCACTTTTGGTTGAATGAATTTTAAGAACTTCTTATACTTTTTCAGAATAATAAAAATTCCCAGTAATAAACCCGAATACTGTGCAATTAAGGTTCCATAGGCTACACCCTCCGACTTCATACCCATACCGGCAACAAACAAAAAATTTAGCCCCAGGTTTACTACATTAACCAAAATAGCAATAAACATCGGAGCTTTCGCATTTTGCAAGCCAATAAACCAACCCGTTAAAGCATAAAGCCCCACAGTTGCTGGGGCAGCGAAAATGCGAATCCTGAAATAACTCATGGCGTATTCTTCCACATCCGGATCGCCTTTTGAAATGAGAAAGCTTAAATGCGAGATCTGGTTTCGAAAGATAACCAGCAGAAAGGCTCCGAGCAGAGCTACCCAAAGCGAACGCCCCAAAAGCAATCCCATTTCTTTGTCGTTTCCGGCACCATACTCCTGGGCAGTCATTCCTACGGTAGACATTCGAATGAAAGCAAAATTCCAGTATAAAAAATTGAATATAGCACTTCCCAGACCAATGGCTCCCAGGTGCGCTGTAGAGCCCAAATGACCCATCAGGGCCGTATCGACCGAACTTACCAGCGGAACGGTAATGTTGCTGATAATAAATGGAATGGCAAGTCGAAGTATTTGTTTATTCACGGTTTTCTATCTGAGGCCGCAAAAGTACTATTTCCAAGGTTCAGATCAAAGTTATTCTAATCGACTGTTAGAGGCCAGTTTTCCCAATTTAAAGAAGCTTCGATGGGGTTATTTATTTTTTTGTTCAGGGAAGGATAAAAGTCGATGCGGGTTCTTTCTTCCAGTTCAATAATTGGAATGGCATAATCAACAATACTGCTGGATGAAATGCTATTAACACTAACCACAAACGCCAGACCATCGCTCTGGGAGCCCTTTAATAACGTTTTGTAATATAGTTTTTCAGGTATTGAATCGTTTGAGTAATACATTCCGGTTACCACATACAAACTATCAAATTCCATGGCCCACATACGTGTTTGCATTTCTATTTTCTGCCAGACCGGTCCCATTTTGACAGGCATTTTCCTGAAGAACTCTTTATCGGGTGGGAGGTAAACTTTGTTATCGATGTCTTTTCCTTCTAGCACGGTTGCTGCCCAGAGAATTTCATAGTTTGAAGTATTCAGGCAGTAGGTAATATTTCCTTTAGTTATAATTTTACATTCTTGAGAAGATGTTGGAACTTCAATCTGTGCGCTTAGAAATTGACTAACAAAGGTAAATAAAACGATAAGTTGAAACTTCATTTCGAAATGCTTTGTATCAGATAAAGGTACAAACTATCGCTTCTTTCAGAATAGGATCGTTAATATTTACTTCAAATTTTTATCGACTTAATAGACTTGTAATACTTAACTTTATGCTGAATCATAGAAACAGAAGAGCAATGAAATATTTGAATCAGGCACTTTTTATTCTTTTTATACTTTGTATTGCTGCCGGGAATTTTAATTTAAAAGCACAGGAAAATGATGATACCCTTTCTTCAGCACCCAGTTTATACAAACCTTATTCACAAAGATTTAGGGAACAAGACAGCCTCTTAGAATCTACGAATCAGGTGGCCGTAGCAGACTCTATGGCCATAAATGATTCATTAACTGCAAGGTTGAAATTTATTGAGGACTCTATTGCCATTCGTGAACAGTTTGTGCGTGATTCTATTTTGGCCCGGGAGCAATTTGTGCGCGATTCGTTATTGGAGCGTAGACAAATACTGGATTCCTTAAAGGTATTAAAAAGCGAACTTCCTAAACTGCTTCAGGCATCTATCCTGACATTAAACGACGATGTTGTTATTCATTCAAGCAAAATAGAAATAATAGGAGATTCAACACTTACAGATTATTCTTATCTGCGACTTCCGATTAAGTTTAACGAACCCTACACACCCTGGAGAGGAGAAGTAAACTTATCAGATAATCCTGCCGAGATGGATGTGGATACCATCAAAAGCACTATTCATTCTATTAAAGCACCGGGCATTCATAATCAGTTTAAATATGGAAATAATAAGCAGGTGCTTATTGTCATGAGGCAAGGGATGTTTGCTTCAAAATATGGTAAAAAGTATTATAAAGCTCCTATAGACTCGGTATTCTTTGACTCCAATGGCAAAGTAAAAAAAATAAAAAGGTACTATGCCATGTATCAGGCTACTGATAACTTTCAGTTGGGAGGCCATTTATTTGATTTTTTATGGCAGGTTAAGCAGTATGGGTACAAGGGGCAAAGCCTTTCGGATCTGGAATTGGTTAAATTCTGCGATCGATGGTCAGCTAACGAGCAGTCAAAAGTCTGTAATATCTCTCGTTATCAGCTGAAAAAATTGGGTTATTCCTATGAAGTAGTGCGAACAAACGATCCTGTGAATCAGTATTCGGATGGTACTTATCGCTACGAATTCGACAATTTAGATAATTTAAAGGCTGTATCGTTCAGAAATACCAAAGGCACCGAAAATTGGAAAACTTTTATTGAAATAAATGAAAAAGGATACGTAACCAGTTATGTATACCAGAATAGTGGAATCGTCAACAGGTCGCTGCTTATATACTATTATCTCGATAATCCAGAAGCAAAACACCCGGTAGAAACTATCTCAGTGACCTACGAAGATGATGGCGTTAGTTATTTTCAACGAAATAATACCACCGGTAAAACCCGTAGCCGCGATCGTGTAACAGGCGAATGGAGTCGCTGGCAGGAATAAATATCGAAAGCACTTCTTAAAAGCTTTCTATCATTCCTGAAAGGGTCGCCTCATTTACAGGTTGAAGTATCACTTGAAGCTGGTTTTCGTCCTCATTTACAGTAGTTTCCTGGTAGAAACTAACTAACTGATCACCTTGTTTAGCCATAGAAATAACCTTTATATTGGCACCCAAAATTAAGGGTATAGTGGTATTATTATATACCTGTGTAAGTCCTTTAAAAGTAGGAACGTATATAAATGTAGTTACATTCCCAAGATCAAGAGAATCGGAAACCAGGGAATAGGTGGTGGTGAGTAAAGATTCTGCAAGCTTCCTGGAGCATGCCAGCCAACCAAGTTGCTTGGCCTCTCCATAGTATCCATAGGCATTGGCTGTAAATTCAGATTGATGAGTATCCTGCCAGTTTACCTTATTTTCACCCAGTCCATAAAGTAGTTGCATATCATTTTCCGGATCTCCGTAGGGAATTTCCAGAGCCCATATTTTATCTGGCCTTAAAACTAATTCTACATCATTTTTAAATGCTCTAATCCTTACTTCACCATGGGTAGTAAGTAATTCATTTCCTGATACAGAAGGCATCTGATAGTAAATCATATCGGATGGAGTGTATAATTCCACCACTTTAATGATATAGGGAAACTGCACGCTGTCGCCATTGGGGTACATCAAAATATCCTTCGATAACCAAATTTTAGTTCCCTGTTGGGCAACCAGCGGTCCATCCCCTTCTTCGGTTATTTCGTAGAATTGCTCTTCAGCCTTTTTTGAATCTAAAAAGTCGTCAGCTTTTTCAAAAGTTTCTTTATCGTTTTTGGGATCAATTCTCTCCGTTGAGCAATTTGCCAGTGTCAGTGCAATAATTAGAGCATTTATATAGTAATAGAGTTTCTTTCTCATGGTAATTTTGCTTTTACAGGTTATTAATTTTAGGTGGGTCCGGTATGTTCGGACAGGGGACCATACCTCTTTGCTTACACCTAAAAGTGTATATGTAGCCAACTCGCACATTGGCTTCGTTCCATTTAAAGTTATAACGGAACTCAAAGAATGGTCGGTTACATTT
>DNTK01000464.1 GCA_003508755.1 Bacteroidales bacterium
GTTAGTGATATTCCAGAATACCGATTACCATATTTATTGGTTGCTACCTGTAAATCCCATTTTCTCCAAACCGAACCTTTGCTATATTTCCAAAAATTATTCATTATTAATCAATTTCAATTTTATCAATTTCTTTCATTAAACGGTCAGTTTCCGATAATGCAACAATAATCTTTTGATAATGCAAAATATCTTCAAAGGACAGTTTGCGACCTTGCCTGTCTTTTAACCATTTTTGAGCAGGTTGATAACCACCGATATAAAACTCCCAAGCAATTACTGGAATGTTTTCAAAATACTGTTCTTCATTAATCCAAATCTGCCCTAAATGGTTTTCTTCATCTGTTATTTTCCAATCATTTTTTCCAATTTTAGTTGTAATGATATTATCACCGTCAATTGGATAAGATGTGATGTATTCTTCAACTTTAGGACTTTCTAATAAATGTATTTCACGGATTTGTTTTCCAAGCTCTACTATTTTCCAGAACGTCTCTTGATTTTTGGGATAAGGGATACGAGGAAAATCAATTTTTAAAAACTCTTTATTTTTTGTGCGATATGCAGGTGAATGAAGTATAGCGTAGATATAGTCGATTATATTAAGTGGGGAAAAACTACTTTCTTTTACGCTATTCTCATAAATGAATTCTAGTTTTAATTTAGATTGAAACTTATTAATTATACTTTCATTAAAATTTGGTTTTTGAATAACCTCGTCAAGTATCTTTTTCTCTTCACTATCATTTAATAAATAAGTAGGAAACAATGTTCCTCTGCCTCGATAATAAATATTACAATCGACAATATATTTGCTAATAAAAACAATATTCCATTCACCATCTCCCATTGCTTGACCTTGACGTCCAATTATTAAGGTTGGATTTGTGTTTTGTAATAAATGTTTAGAAACGTTGTAGCGAGGGTATGACTGAAATCCTTTAGACCTGCCAGTATACAATGTATATCTATAATCAAAAGGTCTGTAGTGAATTTTAGTAAGCTTGTAATCTTTTTTTAAAATATCATTTTTTGCAGTGTTTAATTTCCAATCACGACCGTCTTTACCAATTGGATATTTTCCTCTGAATTCTGAATCATCTAAATTTATTATATCATTTACAATTTCGTTAAATGGTTCAGGGCTATCCTGTATTGTTAAAACGTCTCGTTCAGTTGTAATACCTGAAGCACTAACTAAGAACAGTTCATCAACTTTAAAACTATTACTCTCATTGAGTGAAGATGGAGAATACTTTTTAAAAGATTTCTGAGGGTCAAATTCCTTTACTATATCCCAATTGATAGAAGACAAAGTATTTTCTGTAAGGAACTCATATTTATACTTCCTCAAACCTTGTAAATCAAATTTTTTCACTTCTGATAATGAACGTTTATCCGATTTACGCTTTATAAATATATTTATCGAAACTCCTGGTAAAATATCAAAAACGTTTTCGTCCTTACTGCCATCGGGAGCTTTCTCTTTTCGTTTAGAATTACCATGTAAATCAAGGATGTATATCTTGTCAAAAGTTTTTAATAATTCTAATCTCATACTTTTATGAATGAGACCATCAATAAAGCTATTATTTGAAATATAAGCTAAAATGCCTTCACCATTTTTTTCAATGTAATACTGACCGTATCTAATGAATTTAATATAATCATCTGATAATGGTTGAATATTTCTTTCATTCAGATTTTGCTTATACACCTGCATTAAGTTTTCAATCCAATCAGATTTATTTGAACTACTCACAGAATATGGTGGATTACCGATTACACACATAATAGGTGTGTCACGTTTTATATGATTTGCTTCATTTGCTTCAGTACTTAACCAATTTGAAAAAAGAGTTCCTGTGTCGGGATGAAATTCTTCTAATGAATTGGTAAGGTAAATATTGAAGCGCTGAGTTTTAGTTGGTTTATATCCAGTATCGGTTAAAAGCATGTCAAGTTTTAAATGCGCCATAGAATATGACGCCATTAATAATTCAAAACCATTTAAACGAGGAATAAGGTGTTCATCCACATAACTACTCCAAGCACCTTGCATTGCTTTAAACTTCTTGTTGTAAATGAAACTTACTACTTCTGCAAGGAATGTTCCAGTTCCAGTAGCAGGGTCAAGAATTTGTACTTTGTGTACTTCCTTTTCCATCATTTTTTTGCTTCCCTGAACAGGTACTTTTATTTTAGTTTTCGTTGTATCGGCTAATCCTTGTGGTAAATCAAACTCTGATTTCAGAATATCATCAACAGCCCTTACAATAAAATTAACAACAGGTTCAGGAGTATACCAAACACCACGAGCTTTACGTAGTTTTGGGTCATATTCTGCAAGAAAGGTTTCATAAAAGTGAATTATTGGGTCTTGAGTTTGTGTACTTTTACCAAAATTGTGAAGTAAGGCATCAACATTTGTAGCCCTGAAAACATCAGCAAGGTTATCTACAGTACGTTTGATACGTTCGTCAATATCAGGGCCAGCAACATAAGTAAAAAGTCTTTTAAGAAAAGGATTTGTTTTTGGTATCAATTCGGCTGCTTCATATCTGCTAAAGTCCTCCAATGTTGTATCGTGTAATCGGGCAGCAAACATACCGTAAGCTAAAGTTTGGGCGTATATATCGGCAAATCCTTTCGGGTCAAGGTCGTGTATTAATATATTTTTAAATGTCTCAAACTGTCCTTTAAGTGAGGTGTTTTCATCTGTTTCTTCATCGGTAGTTAATGCTTTTTCAAGTATGTTTTGCAAAAGTCTTGCTTTTGCTGCCATCATTTCGGCAAGCTTTTTAGAGGATTTAATAGTCTGACCAATATAAGTACAGAAGTCATTTATCAGGTTTTCAAATTCTGCAAAATTTTCAGAAAGTGGTTTTATTTTGTTATCCTCAATTTCCGCAATTTTAATTTCGTGAACCAATTCACCCTCTTTAAAAAATTGAAACCAAATGTAATCTGTAATTATTAGGTTATCGAGAGCTTTTTTATATCGTCCAAATTGTTCTTTGTATTGTTTCCCGTTTAAGTCTTTTCCTAAATCTTTTGCCTCAATGTATCCAACTGGTATCTTTCCTTTTGTGATAACATAATCAGGGTTTCCACAGTCTGTAACATTTGCTGGCTCATTGGTAATCTCAACTCCTTTTACTAACTCACGGATTAATGCTTCTAAGTCTCCACGATAGGAGTGTTCTCTTGAAATTCCAGCCTTATAACGTGTATTTACACTTTCAAT
>DNTK01000019.1 GCA_003508755.1 Bacteroidales bacterium
GAAGCAGAGTTAGTATATTTATTGTTCTGATTATCATTCCTTTACTTGGTCGAATAATACAATAAAGCCAAAATTAAAGAACAGATCGATTCGATTAAATTTTTCGGATGATTTGGTATTATAAAGGTTGTTTTCAACTTCCCCATATATTCGGGCCTGCCGGTAATTCATTGAAACTTCGAGACCAACACGATCGAAAACCACATAGGTGTAACCGAATCCGAGAAGAAAAGCAAATCCTTTTCCAGTAGCAAATTCATCAAGGGGGGGTGTAAGTGCAGTAAAGACACTTCGCTCAAAATAGTTCACAAACATAAACGATGAATTAATAAACAATCCTCCGGGCTGATCTTGTGTGAAATAGTAAGCAAAGTGCGGACCAATCGTTAACACTTCGGTGTCGGTTTTTACAAATTGTTCCGAACTATACTTCGATGTGGAAAAGTATAAACCTAAAGAGAGGTTTCGGGCAACGATTTTGGCAAGCCGGGCATCGATTTTGTAATTATTGTAAACATTATTAACATTACTAAGTGGTGAAGTTTTGTTGTCTACGGCAGAATTTATAGAACCAGATAATGCCACCAGCGAGCGTCCTTTTGAAAATGATGTAAATCTTAATGAATCCTGTTGTGCCGATAATGACAGCGCAACAACAAGGAGGCCCAATAAGGTAACAAACTGATATTTACATTTTGTACTGGCCATGTAAAGGTTTGTCTATAAAGTTACCGATTTATCAGACAATTCGCTATAATAGTTTTATACAATTCGTTTTTTATATTATAAATTCATCATTAAAATACTGTAATCATTCCTTTTTGCTCAGCAATATGTTTACTATTGTTATTCGAACCGATAGATTTTAATCATGACACGAACCATTATCTCTTTTATCATTCTGCTTGCGTCAGCTGCGCTTTACGGTCAAAACTACAGCGCTCAAATTGTAACAATTCCTGCTCCTTCACTTGAGGGGAATATCCTTGGCGACACGAGCGCTCAGTGTATCGAAGTATATCTGCCAAAATCCTATACTGAAAATGAAAGAACATATCCGGTTATTTATTTTTTAAATGGTTATGGTTCAGAAGTGGGAGGAGGATGGTTCACCTCATCGCTGGATCAATACTTTAATGAAAACCCTGCACATGAAGTAATTTTTATTGTTGCGCATGGCAGAAATAAATTAGGTGGCAGCTTTTATGTGAATTCTCCTGTTACAGGAAACTGGGAAGATTATATTGTAACTGATTTGGTAGAATTTGTAGATAGTAATTACCGAACCATCGCGCATGCAGCTTCACGCTCAATAACTGGACATAGTATGGGTGGGTTTGGATGTTTGTATATTGCAACACGACATCCCGATGTGTTTAATTCTGTTTATTCTCATAGTCCGGGTTTGTTTGACAGGGCAGGATTGGAAGAATCGCAGATGTTCGATTCAAAAGAAATTGTCGAGTCACACTTTCAGTTTTTTTCATCGTTAGAAAAAACTGCACCTGACAAGGCTCATGAAAAAATGCTGGAGAAAGCCAGAACAAATGATGATTGGGTGTTGACTTTTACCATGGCCTATGGTGTTGCTTTTTGCCCAACTCGGAATAAAAATGCTCCATACATGAATTATCCCAAGAATTCAGACTTTGTAACAGACACAATAGCATGGAAGCAATGGCACGATGGTTTTGGTTTTATTGCAAACCACATTAAAAAATACAAGGAAAACCTAAATTCGCTTAGCTTTATTGGT
The DNA here is from genome assembly GCA_003508755.1 of Bacteroidales bacterium. Lineage (GTDB taxonomy): Bacteria > Bacteroidota > Bacteroidia > Bacteroidales > UBA10428 > UBA10428. The sequence continues at coordinate 1,757 of DNTK01000019.1, forward strand.
ATTGATTGTGGATACCATGATAATTTCCCTTGGATATACAAAGGAACAAAATACTTATCGGAGGTATTTAATGAACACCAAATCAACCACTCGCTTATCTTACATCAGGGCGATCATGGAAACATGTTACTTAGACAAATAGAGGAAAGCATGTTTCCACTAATTACCAAAAAGCTGGTCTATTAAAACGTTTATGAATGCTGCCTGCATATTTGATTTTGTAAGCTCGTTATTTTTCAATAACTTAATGTCTGTCATTGAATTATACAACTAAACTCAATCGCAGGCATGATATACTTTACCGATGAAGAGCTCGACAGGCTCATAACAGAAGATGTTCCTTACTTTGACATGACAACTCGCTTAGCCAGGTTTGGCAGTCAACTGGCAAAAATTCAGTTTTTTACCAAAGATTCTACTGTAATTTGCGGAACCGAGGAAGTTATGAGGTTATTTTCGAAACTCAACATTACGCCTACCCTGGTTACTTTAAGTGGCGAACATATTGATGCAAATGTGAAATTTCTCGAGGCAGAGGGACTCGCCAAGCACCTGCATACCATCTGGCGCATTTCGAGTAATCTGCTTTCTTATGCCAGCGGCATTGCCACACGCACAAAACTTATGGTTGAAACAGCAAAAAAAATAAATCCGGACATTATTATTACCGGAACAAGAAAAACCATACCATACACCAGGAAGATAGTTGCTAAAGCCATTTTAGTAGGAGGTGGCAATATTAACAGGCTAAGTTTAAGTGAAAATATTTTGCTTTTCAGAAATCATTATAAATTCTTTGGCGGCCTGAATGGCCTGCTCAGAAAATTTGAACAAATAAAGAAAGACGCTGCAGGCAAACCCATTTCAATCGAAGCAGACAATGG
>DNTK01000017.1 GCA_003508755.1 Bacteroidales bacterium
CTTTTAATACAAAAAAGCGACTTTACCGAAGGTGAGTTAAATGAGGCCATACAAACAAACCTGACCTTTGTTGATACCATTGAGAAAAGCATAAAGCAGCGTTTAAATCCATATACCAAAATCAGGTATTGTTTATATAAATGGGATTATAAACGTTTTGAAGCAATTTTATCCCCCCATCAGAAAGAAGTTTTTATTGGCTTTTCGCATAGGTAGCAAGGGCTATGTATATTTGTCCTGTAATCAATCACAACTTCTTGTAATTTTCCAATATCAGGCAACTCATAATTATTTAGATTTACTACAAACTAAACTGAAATTTAGGGAGTTATTAAATTTATGCGGTTACCTTTATGAAAATTTAAAATAAGATGCAAGTTACAGTAAATAGAAAAAATGTAACATTCTATCCAGATCCCAGCAGGGTTATTGCCCGTTTTCTTTTTACTGGTGACAAAAGAGCTATTAATACTATTCGCTTTGTTTTGGAGATGACTGAAAGTGATACTCAGTATGCACTAAAACAGACCCTTAGAGATTATTCAATGCGTCACAGAAATATTTCCAAAATATTTGAGAAACATTTTGACAGCATTGCACATTTACTTTCACATTTGAATACAAAGCCGGATGCAATTGATTATTCTAAAAAAATTCTCATCGGATCCTATTTTACAATGGAATATTCTATTGAATCGGCAGCATTTTTTAATCCTTCAATGGTTGAGCATCCTGACCAAACAGAAATAAACCCTGGTTCTAAAAGAGTAATCATAAGTTTCAGGGCTACCGGAGAGGGTCATATTTCTTCTATTGTTTTCAGGACGGGTATACTCGATAAAAATAATAAACTAACCCTTGAACCTATAGGCAATATGCTGGAGGAGGCTGAGCATATTCGCCGACACACTTACGATAAAAAGTCTTTTGCTCACAAACTGGATGAAATGCAGGAAGTCCATAGTATTATCCCTCCGGAATTAATACTTGATAAACTAAAAGATAATTTTACTTATGGTGAACTTCGTAAATGTATTGAAGAATCAAGAAAGGCTGTTCATTTGGCTTCAGACAAAGAAAATCTATTTAACCAGATCATTTGGCTTGCTTCATCACATTACGAACTTCAATTTTCTTTAGATACCAATATTTCTGAGAGGGTAATTTTTCCTGTTTCAGCCAATGAAAAGAATGGTATTGAAGATGCCCGTTTTGTGAGATTCACCAATGAAGACAACAAAACAAAATATTATGCCACTTATACAGCTTATGATGGGGCAACTATTTTACCCAAATTACTGGAGACAGAAGATTTTTATCACTTTAGGGTAATGCCTCTTCATGGTGAAATAGCTCAGAATAAAGGAATGGCATTATTCCCAAGAAAGGTAAATGGGAAATACGCAATGCTTTGTCGTTTGGACGGATTTAATAATTATATCGCATTTTCTGATAATATTACTGTTTGGCGAGAAGCCAAAATATTGCAGCAGCCGAAATACTCCTGGGAGCTAATTCAAATTGGCAACTGCGGATCGCCCATTGAAACAAAGGATGGCTGGTTGGTTATAACACATGGTGTCGGCCCCATGCGCGAGTATGTTTTAGGGGCAGCATTATTCGATCTCGATAATCCTGAAAAGGAAATAGGAAGATCTAAAACCCCGCTTTTAATTCCAAATGCCGAGGAAAGAGAGGGCTATGTGCCCAACGTGGTGTACTCTTGTGGTTCAATGGTGCATAATGAGGATTTAATAGTACCTTATGCTATGTCGGATTATTCCTCTACATATGCCTCCGTTAATTTAAAAGAACTTCTGGACGAGTTAAAAAACTCTCAATAGCAGTGGCAGTGATAAGAGTGGTAGCAGGCAGTGGCAGTTTGCAGTAATTTGACTGCAACTGAAAACTGCAACTGCTGCTTAAACACTAAGCCCCCCCCCCACACACAATGTGTGAATGATGTAACTTATTCCCATAGTTGTGTAATGGTTTCCGCATGGGTTAGACCTACCTTTATATCATGGAAATTTATCCATACATTAAATTCAATAAAAATGAGAAAATCAATTCTATTTCTATCAATAGCCTTCGCTATGATAGGCGGAACAATAACCAGCTGCCAGTCACAAGCTGATAAAGAAAAAAAAGCTCATGACAAGGTGCAGGAAGCTCAGGATAATTTGCTAAATGTACAACAAGACCCTACTACAACATATCAAAAATTCATTACAGAATCTGAAAACAGGATTAGTGGTTATGAAAAAGAGATTGCCGGTTTAAAAATTAAAATTGCTGAAGAGAAAAAAACAGAAAAAGCCAAGTACGAGAAGAAACTGGCAGAACTGGAAAAGAAAAACAACGACCTGAAAAATACAATTACCGATTACAAAAATAAACAACTTGATAATTGGGATGAAAAACAGCATGAATTCAGAAAAGACCTGGATGAACTGGGCAATTCAATTGCCGGATTTTTTAATCAGGATTAACAAATAAAAAATACGATAATGAAAAATTTACTCTACATCATTGCCGGGTTACTACTTGTGATTTGGGGAATACTGTTCTGGGGGCTGCATGCCTCAGGCCCTGTGCATATACTTCTAGCAATAGCAGGAATTATTGTACTTGTCCGATTGGTTTTTGATAAACAACTGTCCAATAAAAAAATTAAGCTTTAATCCACTTATTAAATACTTTAAAAATCATGAAAGTAACACAAGATGAGAACAGTATTAACGAGCTTAAAATCAAGCTAAAAGGAAAATTTCCGTCACTTACAAACAGCGATTTACTTATAACAAACCATGACCTGGCAAAAATGCTAACAATAATAGCTTACAAGCTAAGAAAAAGTAAAGAAGAAATGAGTGAGATTGTAGATAAGCTTTAACTTTTAAACGAATAAAAATATTATGAACTATTACTATCTAATAATTCCAGTTGTTATAATATTTCTAACAGGAATAAGAATTGTAAGACCAACACACCGTGGACTTCTCGAACGGCTTGGAAAATACAGGAAACTGGCCGACTCGGGTTTTCACTGGATAATTCCGGTTGTTGATCGAATCTATATGGTAAATATTACTGAACAAATGGTTGATGCCGAACCACAAGAAATTATTACCAATGACAACCTGAATGCAAGCGTTGATGCTCAGGTTTACTTTCGGGTTAAATCTGACGAGGAAAGCATTAAGGGATCAACCTATGATGTTAATAACTACCAGTGGCAGATTGTTAACCTTGCCCGAACAACGCTTCGTAACATCATTGGTACTCTTACGTTGAAATCAGCCAATAGCGAGCGTGGGAAAATAAACACCGAATTACATGATACCCTTCACAAGGAAACTAAAAGTTGGGGTATTGAAATTATTCGAACCGAGTTAAAACAGATTGACCCTCCTTCGGATGTTCAGGAAACCATGAATAAAGTAGTGAAAGCTGAAAACGAAAAAATCGCTGCAATCGACTCAGCTACAGCAGCCGAAACAGTGGCTGACGGCGTAAAAAGGGCGAAAATTAAAGAAGCTGAAGGATATAAACGGGCCAAAATATTGCACGCCGAAGGTGAGGCTGAAGCCATTAAACTGGTAAACGAAGCTGCCGATAAATACTTTGTAGGTAACGCCCAGTTATTAAGGAAATTGGAAGCCCTGGAAGAATCGCTTGGAACGAATGCTAAAATAGTTATCCCAACTGGTTCTGATCTGGTAAATATAATCGGTGATATGGCCGGAATAGTGCCATTAGTTAAAAAACAAAAAGAAATTCTAAATTAACTATACTATGAACAAAGGAACAGTGAAATTTTACAACGATTCAAAAGGATTTGGATTTATTAAAGATGCAGATACAGAGAAAGAATATTTTGTGCATTCATCCGGATTGCAAGAAAATATAAGGGAAAATGATGAAGTAAGCTTTGAATTGGAAAAAGGAAAGAAAGGCTTAAATGCTGTGAAAGTAAAAATCATTTAATGAGTATCATATTATTTGTAATTACAATATTAGAATAATGAAACATATTCTAAATATGAGCATATCGGGCAATGTCTCTGGACAATATATAGCCTGTTTAAGTTCTAATATTGTAATCGCAAATTATACAAAATATTAACAACTTGTAAAAAGTCCTTTTGTCGAATATTGAGAAAGCACTATGCACAAATTAAGAATAATACTATGGAAAAGATAATATTAAAACATTTAACAGTCACTGGTTTTGCAAAAGGAATAGATTTATCAAGATGCGAAGCGCTGGAGAAAAAACTTGAAAGCGCGCAAATTAAATTAGTTGCAGCTCAAAAAGAAGTAAACGAAACCAAAGAAAAATTGAGTATCGCAGTAGCTGAATCGCTAAAGAAACTCGAAGAAAAAGAAAACAAAATGATCAAGGATATAAAATCAACAAGAAATGATGATTCTGCTTTTGGCATCGAGGATATTAAAGCGACTTACACCCATACAATGGCTGAACTTGAGGCTAAAAAAAATGAAATACAAAAAAAACTTAGTGAATACCGGGCTGATGGAACCGAAAAATGGGATTCATTTAAGCAAAATTTAAATCAGGACTTGGAGGAGCTTGGCAAAGCACTAAAAAATTTCACAACAAAATAAGTATATACCTTGATATAAATTTAAAAGGAAAGAATTGAATAATGAAGGGTATAAGCAAAATCATTGTTTATATAAATTACCTCTGGATAATCAATTATTTACACTTTAAATTATACAATTGAATTTAGTTTAATCCCCCCCCTAATTGTTAGCTATACGAATGTTCTTGAAACAATTCCGAACTAAGAGTTATATGAAATTATTTTTAATAAATTAATCTAAAGTGTCCCTCATAATGTATTTGCTATAATCCTTTAGTATGGGTTGATAGTCTTCCCTAAATAATTTGGATGAAATAATAAAGTCAGCAGTAGCACGGTTGCTTGCTGTTGTAACATTGTAGACCACAGCAATTCTCAAAAGTGCTTTTACATCAACATCATGAGGTTGTTGTTGCATAGGATCCCATAAAAAAATTAGGATATCAATTTGTCCTTCTGAAATCATTGCCCCCAGTTGTTGATCGCCACCCAGCGGTCCTGATTTTAATTTTTTAATTGTAATTATATCACCTCTTTTATCGGTTTGTTCATTATTTAAAAGGTTTTCAACCAGCTTACCTGTTGTTCCAGTACAGATTAAATGATGGCTGCCCAAAATTTCCCTGTTCCAGCCAACCCATTCTAAAAGATCTTTTTTTCTATTATCATGAGCAACCAATGCTATACGTTTCTTTTTTATCATTGTTTTGTTTGTATTTTTTCTAATTACTTATCAGATAGTATCTTCCTGTAAACCTTCAAATAGCCCTCTATCATTTTTTGTCGGCTAAACATTGATGATGCCCACTCGGTGCATTTACTCCTATTAATCGAACTAACATTTTTAACGGCTTCAATTGCTTCTTCGGTATTAGAAACCAGGAAGCCTGTTTTTTCATGAATGATTAGTTCAGGCATAGAGCCCAGGTTAAACGCTACTACCGGAGTGCCGCAGGCCATTGCTTCAACTACGCTTAGTCCGAAAGGTTCCGGAAAACGTATGGGATGTAAAAGAGCACATGCCCGGCTTAAAAGTTTTAACCGTTCTGTTGGGCCTGAATTGCCAACATACGAAATGTCGTCATTGTTAATATATGGTTGAATCTTTTGGTTAAAGTATTCCTTGTCCTGAATTAAACCGGAAATTATGAGTTTTCTTTTTGATTTTTTAGCGATTTCAATAGCCTGATATGTTCCTTTTTCCGGATGTATCCTTCCAAAAAACAGCAGATAATCTTCCGGTTCACGGCAAAAAATGAATTCGTCGATATTAATTCCGTTATAAACTGTAGCAGCGTAGGTAAGTTCCGGGTTGCGGTCGGAATTACTTATTGAAACATAGTGGGTTGTATCATTGTATTTTTTATATACCGGAATTATTTTTGATGAAGAAAAACCATGAATGGTAGTAATCATAGGTGTTTTAATGAGTTTTGAATACGTAAGCGGCAAGAAATCAAAATTGTTATGAATAATATCAAAATCATCCGCTTGCTCCATTAAATTGCTAATATGTAAGCATTCAGCTACTTTTGGGTCCACAGTAGAATCTTCGGCATATGGGCGCTCACAAACTGAATTCAACTCGCTTTTTGTGAGTGAATCACCCGTGGCAAACAAAGTTACCTCCAGACCTTTTTCTATTAATCCTTCAGCAATATTCGAAGTCACTTGTTCCCAGGGGCCATATTTTCTGGGTGGTGTTCGCCATGCTATTGACGAAAGAAGCGCTATTTTCATGACTCTATTTGCTTAAATTACAAATTACTGCCTTCTACAGCATCTAAATTTCATTTTCAGCCTAAAGGATTCCTGCTATTATCAAAACAGTGGTCAACAAGCTTTTGTATTTTTACCGTTCCAACACACATTACATTATCAGCACCGCCCCAATAAATTTTCATACTACCATCATCCTCTGGAACAGCCCCGCAACAAAATACCACATTATGCACATACCCTGTAATTTCGTAATCTTCCTCCGGTTGGAGAATCCAATCATCTCCCACAGCAAGAATTACAGATGGGTCTTCTAAATCGTGAATTGCTGCGCCTAACCTGTACACGGAACCATCCATAGTTGGAAAAACACCATGGTAAATATGTAACCAGCCATGGGTTGTTTTTATGGGAGGTGCACCAGGACCAATCTTCATCTCGTCCCAATGGTATTGCATCGGTTTCATAATTAGTTTCGATTCGCCCCAGTATTTTAGATCGGGTGAATACGATATCCAGATTGACCAGGGCGATATCTCAGAGTGTGGGCGGTCCAGCCGGGCGTATAATCCTCCTATTTTTTCAGGAAAAATCACCACATTACGATAATCAGCTTCAGTAATAAGCGACACTCTTTCTATAGACTGAAAATCCTTTGTTTTGGCTAAACCTATACGAACGCCATGTTTTGAATAAGCACTATAAGTAATAAGGAATTCACCATCAACATATACTATCCTTGGATCTTCGATGCCATATGCCTCATATTCACTAAAAATACCTTTTACAGCCGGTAACATAAATGGCTTTTTATTTACTTTGAAATTAAATCCATCGGAGCTAGTAGCTTTTCCTAATATGCTCCTGCCATTTAGTTTATGAGAACGGAAAATCATTATGTACTTTCCATCATATTTGATAACCGCTGCGTTATGCACAGTTGCAACCGGATAAGGAACATCCTCCCGGGTAAGTATGGGGTTGTTGATATATCGTTCGATTAGCATGTCACACAATTTAATAAGAGAAATAACCAAGCATGCTTTTTATCTGACTATGGTTAAGTTTTTTTCGGGTTCAATTGACGATTCTTCATGTTGATGAAATTCTTCATAAACCTGTAATACTGTTAAATGCGATATTAAATACGCCAACGAGCTTTCAGCACCCTGATTCCGGTTTACCCCATAACTTTCAAAGCCATCAC
>DNTK01000362.1 GCA_003508755.1 Bacteroidales bacterium
ATTTTAGCAGCGGGTAATAAGCATTCCTTCAAATGTGTCTGATGCACTTCGGCAAACGTACTATCATAATTAGTTTTTTTCAATGCATCATTATATTTAATAAGAAACTCCAATTCATCATGTGAAGATTCTCTATTAACTAAATACAGATATTCAGAGTCTGGATCCAAAACTTCTTCAAATGTGTGCAAATCTTTTTCAGAATTATTACAACTAATGAGAAAAATGAAGATAATTAAAGTGGAATACTTAATTTTCATTTTCTTAGCGGTTTGATTGGACTCATAAAGATAAAAAAATAACGTAACTTTTTCAAATTCACCATATTAATTCATGTTGAATGACGGATAGCCAATTTATGGAACGTGTTCTTTCCGGAGGCCGTTTAATGCATAAAAGTGTTGAATGGTTCTATCACGAACATTTCAAATTGGTTTATCAGGCTATCAGAAAAAAAAGACTGCTGGAGGAAGAAGCACTCGATGCCTATTCCGATGCCATTACCTCTTTCATAGAAAACATCAGAAGACATCGTTTTCAGGGTAAATCAAAGTGTTCGACCTATTTTATCAGAATTTTTAACAACAAATGCATTGATATAGTAAGAAAGAAAACGACTAATAATATAGACAGGAATACTGTATCACTTGATGCTGTTAAAAAAGAGAATATTCATAATGATTCTGAAGAATATGAAATACTTAACATAGCCGATATCCTGGTTCATTTGAGCAAAATCTGCAGGGATGTATTAATGGACTGGAGCGATGGATACTCGATGAATGAGATTGCACAGAGAAACGGACTGAAAAATGCGAATACGGCACGCAGTAAGAGATACGAATGTTTTAAGCAATTAAAGTCATTTATACAAAAAAGCAATATCCTGTTAGAAAAACAAAATCTTTAAATTAATGGAAAGAGAGTTTGAGCTAATAGAGCGCTATTACAATGGTGATTTGACCAAAGAAGAGTTAATTGAGTTTGAGAACTTAAAATCAGTCAACAAAGATTTTGCCATGGAAGTAGATTTGTATAAAAAAACAAAAGATGTTATCGAGATAAGCTCCAGGCAGCGGTTAAAACAACAACTTAACAAAATAGGCAGAGAAAAACTCGCAGACAATAATGTTATGGTTGAAGAAAAAATAAAACCCTTAAGGAATTACTGGCTAAAAATTGCAGCAAGTGTATTAATATTAGTCACCGCAGGGTATTTTGCCTTCAGAAACATTCTTGCTGGTAGCAAGCCATATTCCATGGAACAGATTTACTCTGAATATTACGTAAATCCTGAATTGGACATTATTACCATGCGCGCTACAGAAGCAAACACCTCTACAACAAGTGCATGGAGCTTTGCCATTCAGAAATATAACAACAAGGAATACTTTAAGGCCGTTAATGAAATTGAAAAAGTTATTTCCAATCCGGATTTCAGACAGAAATCTGCTGCTCACCTTTTATCCGGAATTTGTTATTTAAATATGAATGAAACAGAATCTGCAATATATCATTTCAAATCCGTCACCAGAGAGAGTTCATATATACAGGAAGCCGCTTGGTATCTGGGTTTATGTTATCTGAAATCTAATAATGAAACTCTTGCGAGAAAAACATTTGAAGAAATCTCTAATATGCCGAAGCATTATAAAAATTCAGAAGCAAAGTCCATAATAAAGCTATTGAATAAAGTTGAATAATTTAGGAATACAAGAATACTGGATTCAGTGATTTGTAAGTTGAATTCAAAGTTAAATATATCAGTACAGGTAATAAACTACAAATAGCAAAATCTACTTCGGTCAAGCTTGCCTGAAGATTTGACGGATAAAATCGACAGAATGCATGGAGCGAATTCAGGTTGTGCCATTTAAATAGCCTTCAGCTAAAAGACTTAACGCAATTATTCTTATTTTCTTAAATTTGATTTAGACACAAGAAGATGCGATACTAAAATATCCAGATATTCATAGTGTAGCTTTGAACAAAATACTTTAATAATTTGTTATAAGCGATATATTTATGAAAAACAAAAAATTATTAATTAAAACCAATCTGCTATGAAACTACACCATCGTTTTAACTCAGTAGACGGAAATAAAACCAAATCTCAATCGGTTAAATTTCCTGAAAGTCTATTTAGAATGTTTGCCGTAACTTTGCTGGCAACGGGAATTCTGCTTGCTACATCATGTCAAATGGATAAAGCAAGTAATAAAGATTCTGCATCAGAAACAAATAAAAGTACAATGACCGATTACATCACTCAAACACAAGAAAGCCAGTCGGCATTATCGCCAGATGATGCGATTGCTATGTTAAAAGAAGGGAACGAGCGTTTCGTTAACCAAAAAATGGTAAACCGTGATTTAATTAAACAAGTAAAAGAAACCGGTAGCGGTCAATATCCATTTGCTGCAGTTGTTAGTTGTATCGATTCACGTATTCCTACTGAAATTGTATTCGATCAGGGAGTAGGTGATATCTTTAATGCACGTATTGCAGGTAATTTTGTGAATGAAGACATTCTTGGCAGCCTCGAGTTTGCCTGTAAGGTGGCAGGTTCAAAAGCCATTGTTGTGATGGGCCATACCAGTTGCGGAGCTGTTAAAGGAGCCGCTGATCAGGTTAAAATGGGTAATCTTACAGGATTGCTTCAAAAAATAGAACCAGCTATCGAAGCAGTTTCAGAAGGTGTCACAGACAAAAGCTCAAAAAACAGCGAATTTGTGCAAAAAATAGCCGATAAAAATGTTGAAATGACCGTGAACAACATCACAGCTAAAAGTGAAGTTCTTAAAGACATGGTAGAGGCGGGAGAGCTCAAAATTATCGGTGCCATGTATGATGTGAATACAGGTAAAGTAACATTTACTGAATAAATCATACTAACAATATTGAATATTTTTTATCGGTGGCCCCTTTCAGGGGCCATTTTTTTTACACTTTTTATATGATAAGGCTTTTAATCTTACAATTTATTCGGGGAATAACCGTTGCAAAACAATAATTACAAAACTTACATATCATGAAAAGCTTACTCCAAATCCAAATCCTAACAATCTTTCTGGTTACAGGCTTAAATTTGCACGCAGCCAACAAACCCGGGCAAGAGGTGCTTGATACAGGAACTATTCAGCAGCAATTAGATTTTGTTATTTCAAAATCGAGCACATATGAAAACTACAAAGTGATTAGAATAGCATGGATAAACAAGCTAAAAAACCATGTTTCTGATAGTTTAGAAAAGGCAAATAAGCTCATTGCATATAATTACCAGCTATTTACCACACAGAAAGATGAATATGACTCGCTTGCATCAGCGATGCAGCAGACTCAGGTTCAACTTAAAAACGCAATACAAGAAAAAAACACACTTAAATTATTAGGTGTTCCGATGTCGAAACAAAGCTATAATGGTATTGTATGGATCCTTATTTTAGCCTTATCGGTACTTTTGGTGATCTTGTTTTTAGCTTTTAAGCGCGGGCATGCCATACTAAAATCTACCAGGCAAGAATTAAACGAGCTCAAAGACACTTTTGAGGCTCACAGGATTCGGGCCAGGGAAAGGGAGGAGAAAATGGCCCGTAAACACCTCGATGAGGTGCTCAAGTATAAATCAAAGATGGGTATTAACTAGTTGACCAAGATTTTTTAATTGTAAGGTTGATAGATTATTGTACGGGCAAATTGTTAGTGGTACATGCCCATATTCGATCGATTTCCTAATTACATATCATCACCATTTTTCGGATTGACCGTAAATAATTATATTTATTTTGAAAATCCGGTGCAACTATTTTAATCATTCTTTGGTAATAAGTATAGATTACATGTTTAATCTCGAGAAAGTAATCTCAGACTGTAAGAAAAACAAGCGAAAAGCCCAGGTACTGCTTTATAACCAGTATGCTCCAATGTTGCTTTCGGTTTGTTTACGCTATGTTGCTGACAAAAGTGAGGCAGAAGACGTTTTGCAGGAGAGTTTTCTTAAGATTTTGAACAATATAAAGGAATACACAGGCAAAGGGCATTTTGAAGGGTGGATGAAAAAGATTGTAGTGAATACTGCTATTACTCATTTCCACAGGGAGAAGAAGCATTACTATCACGAAGAGATCGATAAGGTCGTGGAAAATGATGAAAATTTATTCCTATCGCCCGACAAGCAATTTGATACTGCAGAGTTGCAGCAATTGTTGAAAAAAATGCCTGAGGGATACAGGGTAATTTTTAACTTGTATGCCATCGAAGGCTATAAGCATCGCGAAATTGCCGAGTATCTAAAAATTGATGAAAGCACATCAAAAACTCAATACCTGAGAGCAAAAAAATGGCTCCGTAAAGAAATGACTAACCTTAACTGGTTATAATGGCAGAAAAGAAAAATACAATTGAGGAAGTATTTCAGAAATCCTTTGGAGAACATAAAATAAGTCCTTCTCCTAAGGTGCTGAAAACTATAAAGCACAAGTTATTCTGGAAAGATTATTTTAGTTTAAATCCACGAAAGTTTAATATACTATATTCGGTTTTAGCTATTGTGGCATTCTCCTATATGTTTTATTCCATAAATCATAACAATTCTAAAGCCACCCATCAGGTTATTTCAGATACTGATAAAAGCAGCCTTGAAAATCAATCTTCCAGCAAGGATCTGACGATCAATAATAAGCAGCTTGCAACAAAAAAGGAAAACAAATACAATACCCCCGATTCTCACGAAGAATTCATACGGGTAAAAGCACATTACACTTCTAATGTTCAGGTTGGATGCGAACCCCTAACGGTTCATTTTAATAACGTGTCTCAAGGTGCAAGTTCCTTTGAATGGAATTTTGGCGATGGTTCTATTTCCAAAGATAGAAATCCTGTTCACGTGTTTACTAAGCCCGGAAATTATTCCGTCACACTCAAGGCAAGCAATAAAAATGGTATTTTGGCAGAACATGTAGAAAATATCGTGGTGTATGAAAAGCCCACTACCCACTTTATTATTGACGTGCATAATTCAGATATAAATGAAAAGTTGGTTTATTTTAAGAATAAATCAAAGAATGCAGCAGCTTTCTCCTGGAATTTTGGCGATAATACTACTTCTGATACAAAGAACCCAAATCATAAGTATTCCGATTTTAAAACCTATAAGGTAAGTCTCATTGCTACCTCTGCGAAGGGGTGTTCCGATACGGTCATAAAGACTAATAACTTTATTACCCATAATTACGGCCTGGTATTTCCTACGCAATTTAAGCCGGGTATTCAAGGGCCCAATAGCGGAATTTATACCCGACAGGAAATCGAACCATTCGTGTTTTATCCTAAAAACTATGGTGCAAAAGAATATACCTTTCGTATTTTAAGTCCGAATGGATATGAGGTATTTAGGAGCAATGACATTTCAATCGGATGGGATGGATACATTCGGGGCAGAATGGCACCAGCAGGAGTGTATTCCTATCAGGCTTCAGGAGAATATCCCAATGGACAGAAATTTGATATCACCGGCGAAGTAAAACTGGTGATTGACAATTCTTACCAGGATTATTACAATTACTAATATGCAGTATATCAAACGTATAACTCACACCATCCAAAGCGATGGTGTTTTTTTTTATCTGCAATGCAACTATTTCAGAAAATCGTTAGTCTACTATACAGACAGCTTAAATTTCATGTACGATTTTTTGTAATCAAAGGAAATCTTTCCGAAAACCCTGGTTCCTAGACAGCACCGGGGTTTTTTGCTTCATGCCAAAAGGATTTGGCTGAATATTTCTTGATTTACTCCTAAAACCAAAGTTTTTCCATCAACGCTTTGTCATGCTGGCTTCCTAGCAATTGAATACCACTATTTTATTAATCACAAATTGATGTTCAGGATAGTTGAATTCTTTTAAGTATTCTCCAAATACGATGTTTCCCTGTAATGAAATTGAAAGCCGGGATAAAGCCTATTTTTCAATCTCTACAGAGGATTTTAACATCAACCAATCCAAGGCGGCTGCTTTTGTGCAAAATACCCTGGCATGTATATTATTAGCTATGAGCAGGCGTATGGCAATCAGGCTAAAAGCAGTTTCTTTCGGATTTGTGTTAAGCACAGCCACACGTATTGAGGGTATGTTTTTTATTTTTGCATACAGTGCATGTACAATTTTCTTTATCTCCGATGCTTTAAAAACAAATTCGGCTTCGGTTTGGTCTTCGAGATACAACAAGTCATGGTACGACTCGTCGGTTATGCTAAGCTTTGCAATATAATCGATTATCTCGCTTGCATCAATTTTACCTATGTAGTTTGTGGATATAATTTTAGTCTCAGGATCAAAGGTTGTTTGGATCATAGGTTGTGAAAATATGAGATTCTGACATTTCTATCTGAAACGAATATAATTGTTTTACTATTAAATGAACCAAATATTTGTTCAGTGGGTTGATTTACTTGGTAAATGTAAATTTATTCACCATTATTTTAACAATAGGCCATTCATTAAGATTATTCGGATAAATACTATCTTCGAGAAAAATAACACCGCATGAGAGGATTCATTTTAATCAGCTTCTTCCTATATATTGCTCAAACTGTCCACACCCAGGCAACAAATATTGATTACAAACTTTTTGAGCTTCCTAGCGCCATATTTAAGCCCATTGATGTACCCCAGGGATTCAGAGCTGCTTACGAACTTAGAATAAAACAATTAATCGATCACACCGATTCATCAAAGGGATACTTTTACCAGCGGGCGTTTCTATCGCACAAAGGTTTTAACAAACCAACGGTGCTTGTAACCGAAGGCTATCAGCAACACCGAAACCGCCTGAGTGAATTAACCCAGCTATTAGATGCCAACCAGATAATTGTAGAACATCGTTATTTTGGACAAAGTGTACCCGAAGAAATGGATTATTCCTACCTCAACTTAAAGCAAGCAACTACCGATCTGCATAACATAACCACTATATTTAAAGAAATTTACACAAGTAAATGGATAAGTACAGGGATAAGCAAAGGAGGACAAACCACCATTTTCTATAAGTATTATTATCCCGACGATATGGATGCTAATGTGCCATACGTTGCACCTTTTTGCCTTTCTTACGAAGACAAAAGAATATACACCTTTCTCGATACCATTGGAGATGCATCATGTCGCGAGAAGATTAAAAATGTACAATTCAAGATTTTGGAAAATAGAGAGGAAGCACTTACTTATTTAAAATGGTATAAATATGGTGCTGCGCTTGATTATACGTATCATACCTTTGAAGAAGCTTTTGAGTACATGGTGCTGGAATACCCTTTTTCTTTTTGGCAATGGGGCTATAAATGTGAGGATATTCCGGATACAACACGAACACTTGAACAACTCCTGGTTTACCTGCTTAACATTTCAGAAATTGATTTTTACTCCGATAGAGATGTGGAGCGGTATGCATCGCATTACTACCAGGCAGCTACCGAAATGGGCTATTATGGCTATGAAACCGATGCTTTTAATGATCTGTTAGTCGCATTGCCGGTTTCGCCCCGACCACATGCAGCCTTTTTACCAAATAAAATGGAGGTGGAGTTTGATGGTACACTCGTTAAAAAAGTTTATAAATGGCTCGAGAAACATGGTGATCGCATGATATATATTTATGGTGGAACCGATACCTGGACAGCCACAGCAATTCCACCCAACAAGGATCGTGAGTCCTTATGGTTTTTTATGGAAGGTATTGATCATGGCAAAGCCCGAATCCGGAATATGTCGGAACAAGAAAAAGAGTTGCTCTACAGGACCCTCGAATCGTGGTTAGGAATACCTGTAAATCCTATATGGTAGATGAATTTGTAGCAATAGCTTTGTTGAGCTTTTTTATTTCCAGGGTAATAAAGATGGCAAAAACAATAGCTGATATTAGATCCGAAAGTGGAGCTGCCAGCCAGACCCCTTTGAGCCCCAGATAAGGAGGGAGAATAAATAAAGCAGGTATCAATATTATTACCTGCCGGAGCAATGAAAGAAAAGTTGCCAGTCCAGGTTTACCTATAGCCTGAAAATAACTACTGGAAACTATCTGAAATCCAACAATGCCCCACGCAGCCATAAAGATTTTTAACCCGGGAACACCAATCTCCATCAATTCATTGTTTTTCGATTCAAACAGGCGAATAATAAACTCCGGAAATAGCTCGACAACCACAAATCCCCCCAGGGAAATAAAAGTACCTGCCCGAAGGCATATCAGTAAAGTTTCCTTTACACGTTGAAGTTTTTGCGCACCAAAATTATATCCAATTATGGGTTGTGATGCCATATTGATTGCAATAATCGACATGAAAATGAGCATAGCAACGCTGTTTATAATACCCAGCGCTCCCAGAGCCAGTTCGTTACCGTATGCCGTAAGCTGACGGTTAAAAGTACCTTGTACCAGGCTGGCTGCCAGCTGCATCGAAAAGGGTGCAAAACCAATAGCGAAAATGTACAGAATAATTTTCGTGTCGAGTTTAAAGTTTTTTACTTTCAGTTTAATCACCGCATGTTTTCCGGTAAAATGTCTGAGGACCCACACCATCAGGAAAAACTGTGAAATAATGGTGGCGTAGGCGGCTCCTTTAACTCCCATGTCAAACACAAAAATAAAAAGTGGGTCCAATGCGATGTTTAAGCCTGCACTGATAAACATCGATATCATAGCAATCTTAAAATTGCCTTCAGAACGGATAACATTATTGATAGAGAAGCCCATCATACCAAACAAGGTACCAAACAGGATAATATTCAAATATTCGTTTGCATAGGTATAAGTTGTATCACCTACGCCAAATAAATTCAATAACGGCTCTTTAATTATAAATCCGGTAATGGACAACACAGTAGCCAATATGATTATGATTATTACTGCATTTCCAAGAACTTTTTCGGCTCGTATGAAATCCTTTTTACCCATATTTATGGATACACGCACACCAGCACCAATTCCTACCAGCATTCCAAACCCCATGAGAATAAGCATAATTGGAAATATTGCACTTAAGCCGGATAACGCCAGGGCACCAACACCCTGACCAATAA
>DNTK01000452.1 GCA_003508755.1 Bacteroidales bacterium
GTTGGTCGCTGGGTAGCAATAACAAGATGAATTCCAATGGCCCGTGCAAGTTGTGCTAACCTGGCAAGTGGTGTTTCCACTTCGCGCCCTGCAGTCATTATTAAATCGGCAAACTCATCGATAATAACAACTATATACGGCAGAAACTTATGGCCGTTTTCAGGATTTAATCCTCTTTTAATGAATTTGGCATTGTACTCTTTAATGTTTCGAACCTGGGCTTTCTTAAGCATTTCGTAGCGCTCGTCCATTTCAATGCAAAGCGAATTAAGCGTATGAATTACTTTTTGGGTATCGGTAATGATGGCTTCATCGGAGTCGGGAAGTTTTGCCAGGTAGTGTTTTTCGATGCGCGAATATAGGGTTAGTTCCACTTTCTTAGGATCCACCAACACAAACTTCAACTGGCTGGGATGCTTGCGGTATAGGAGCGAAGCCAAGATTACATTTAATCCCACTGACTTACCCTGTCCTGTGGCGCCAGCCACAAGCAGGTGGGGCATTTTTGCCAGGTCAAAAACATAGGTCTCATTCGAGATTGTTTTTCCTAAAGCAACAGCAAGTTCAAATTTTGATTCCTGGAATTTTCTTGAAGTGATGAGCGATCGCATCGACACGGTTTCTGGATGCTGATTGGGCACCCCGATACCAATAGTGCCTTTCCCGGGTATTGGTGCAATAATTCGAATGCCCAATGCTGAAAGATTTAAGGCAATATCGTCCTCTAAGTTTTTGATCTTCGAAATGCGAACCCCGGGCGCAGGAACAATTTCATACAAGGTGACCGTTGGGCCAATGGTAGCCTTAATTTTATCGATTTTAATTTTATAGTGCCCCAGCGTTTCTACAATCTTGTTTTTATTACTGACCAATTCTTCATTGGTTACGCTGGCGCTGGTATCGTGTTTCTCCAAAAGTTCAATTGGAGGCAGTTGGAATGAAGAGAGTTCAAGGGTGGGATCATAATCTTCCAATTGAAGGTTTTTGCGATCTTCACCCATCACTTCTGGCTGTGATAGTTTTTCGACGGTTAGTTCAACATCCTCCTCTTCTTCTTTCGTTGTTGATGCTGATTGGTTGGTTTCTTCTTCAAAAGGCTCTTGCATGGCAGGTTGGCTATCAGCATCCCGGAATGAAGCGCCGGTTTTTTCTTGTTGTGGAAATTCCGTTTCGAATACCAGATCGCTGTCTTCTTCCATATCTATCTCAGGCTCTGCCGCAATAGTCTGAGAGTTATCAGTTTTCTTGCTTTTGGATTGAAAACCTGTGTATTTAATCTTTATCAGTTCGGTAAGTAAATAATACAGACGCGGCCAGGCAAAGAACAAGATACCCAGGCTGCCAATAATAAGTACTATAATAGTGCCAATCGTTCCTATCAGACTCTTTAAATAATCGCTAACAAAATAACCGTGTCTTCCGCCAAGCCCACTGCCTAAAATATTGTTGCTAAGTGTAAACAGTCCTAACCATACAGAAAGAACAACGGTTGAGAGTGAGGTAATTAATAAGGATTTTCGAAATGGGAGCAGACGAATTCGAAGCATTCTGAATCCGATGAGGAGTACAATAAAAGGGATGGAAAAGGATGCAATTCCGAACCAACGGTCGATGAGCAGATGCGCAATCGAAGCACCAAATTTTCCTGCCCAGTTATTGGCATGAACGGCTGTATTTTTCCACTCGGGCGACCATTCGAAGCTTTGGTCGCTTTTCCAGGTAAAAATATAAGAAAGAAGCGACAAAGTTACAATCAGTGATAAGCCCAATAATATTAATCCAAAGATTACCTTGAAGCGCTCATCGCTCCAGACTGATTTCTTATTCCGTGCTTTTTTCTGTGAGTTTGTTTTACTTTTAGTCTTAGCCATGAAATCCTTTCCACAAATATTCTGCGTAAAGTTAATAAGCCTATTTATTTAACAGGATTCCAAAAGAAATATTATTTAACAATTTCTTTAGAAGTGCATAAGTGCAAAAAGTGAACAAGTTCAGAAATCTTATACATCGATGCTATTCCCTACTTTTGCACTGGTTTTTATTTCATCAATCGTTCAAGTGCGTATACCATTTCATCACGGGTCAGCTGCACAGCCGTTTTGGGAATTCTCAGATCGCCCTTGGGTTCTTTGTCAGGATTAAATCTATTTGCCTCGAAACGCATTTTGTAGGGGCCCATAAAAAGCACAAAGTCAGTAAGTACTCCATCGATATCGAGGTACGGATTTGTTACATTGGGCGTTTCCAGGGCAATATCATAGGAATAATAGATATCAAAGGCATCACCGGAACTTGGTAGCTCAATAATTGCATGTTCTGAACGTAAGCCTGCAATAATTCGTTGCGAGGTATCTTCTGTAATTTTTATATCTTCAAACTCATCAAAACAGCACATCAATTCGTTTCGTCCTCCCTTAAACACATAGTTTTTATCAATCACTTTTAAAAAGGTCACGCTTTTTCTTTTGTTGAAATAAGTGAGGTTGCCAAGCCGAAACATTCCCATAAAACCATCAATCGTGTTGGTGCTGAATTCATTGTTAAACTCTAGTACCATTTTTCTGGGAAGTAGGGAAGGGTCGAAATTTCCCTGGTCGGCATTCAGATAAGTAATTTTATATTCCAGCCTTCCTTTTTCATAGATACCCGAAGTTTTCTCTTCTTTACAGCCAACCAGAATAATCAATAAAAATATTACAGGTATCCAATTTTTCATGCGTAAAAATATATTCATACAGTATTTGCTTACAATTATACTTATTCTTGGCTCAGATGTTTTTTGTATTTGACCGACACCACAAAAACCTTTATAAATTACATAATTTAAGTGTAAGTAAATAGGTTTTATAAATGAAAACCGGAACTTCGCTTATACATTGTTTTATATCATGCTATCGATTCAGTAATTTGTCTACATTTGCGGTATAACACCTAAACAATATAAAAAAGTTATAAAATGCCAGTAAATCTTAAAAACCGTCATTTTCTAAAATTATTAGATTACACTCCACAAGAAATTAAATTCTTACTTGAGTTATCTGAAAGCCTGAAAAAGGCGAAATACGCAGGAACAGAGCAGCCTTTGCTAAAAGGAAAAAACATTGCTCTGATATTCGAAAAATCTTCGACCCGAACACGATGTGCTTTTGAGGTTGCAGCATTGGATCAGGGTGCACATGTTACCTACCTGGGTCCATCGGGTTCTCAGATTGGTCACAAAGAATCGATGAAAGATACTGCCCGTGTGCTTGGGCGTATGTACGATGGAATTGAGTATCGTGGTTTTGGACAGACCGTAGTTGAGGAATTGGCAAAATTCGCTGGTGTTCCGGTTTGGAATGGTTTAACCAACGAATTTCACCCGACTCAAATTCTTGCCGATTTACTTACCATACAGGAACATAGTGATAAGCCACTTGATAAAGTAAAATTTTGCTACTTAGGTGATGCCAGAAATAATATGGGGAACTCCTTGTTAGTTGGTGCTGCAAAAATGGGAATGGACTTCAGAGCTGCTGCTCCTAAGCAATGTCAACCCGATGAAGAACTTGTTCAACAATGTCAGGAGATTGCTAAAGAAACAGGTGCAAAAATTACCATTACTGAGGATGTAAATGAAGCTGTTGAAGCGTGTGATTTTCTTTATACCGATGTGTGGGTATCGATGGGAGAACCCGATTCCGTGTGGGAAGATAGGATTAATTTGTTAAGGCCCTACCAAATAAACAGTGATGTAATTAAGGCCACGGGAAATAACAATGTTAAATTTCTTCATTGCTTGCCCGCATTCCATAACCGCGAAACAACAGTGGGGGAAGAAATCTTCCAGAAGTTTGGATTAGAAGCTATGGAAGTTACCGAGGATGTCTTCGAATCGCCTCATTCAATCGTTTTTGACGAAGCCGAAAACCGAATGCATACCATAAAAGCTGTAATGGTTGCTACGCTTGCCTAGTAGCTCTAATTGCTTGCAGCTTAGTCATTTTATTCCCGGAAAGTTTCACTTTTCGGGTTTTTTTTATTAACTTACTTAAGTTAGTAACCTTTCAAAATTTGCATTATGACTATTTATGTGGGCAACATTAATTACTCGCTAGGCGAAGAAGATGTTCAGCGCATCTTTGAGGTTCTAGGCAAAGTAGATGCTATCAAAATCATTCGCGACAAAAAAACCGGAAAATCGAAAGGTTTTGGCTTTCTTGATATGCCAAGTAAAAAAGAGGCTATGGAAGCTATAAAAACTCTAGATGGTAAAACTGTTGCCGGGCGAAATCTCCGTGTTCTAAGAGCGCATACCAATAAGGTTAGGGTGATGGCCTGATTAAAATTTTCTTCTACCACTTCCAACTTTCAATTTTCGAACAACCTTCTCCGGGTTGTTCGTTTTTTTACTGAGACTCTTTATTTAGGAGTGAAACAATCTAAATAGAGCTAGTCGAAGTAATCCCGATATGCGAAGCATCGTCGGGATCTCTTTAAATCTAGTATGATTTATATAAAAAGCTAATCCCGACATACCCAGCATGGTTGGGTATGTCATTTTAAGAGCAGAACACATTTATTGCTAATGCTTATTGGCAAGGACTTGCCGACTTCTGAGTTAATTTGTTAATAGCCCATGAAAGTAAATTGCATAAAGATTAAAAAGACTGGTCACACATTAAAAACCTACGCCGGCCGTTAACTGTAGATAAAATAAAAAAAGCCCGATAGTTTTTCAACTATCAGGCTTCTTACTATGGTAAGGAAAATTATTATTCAGTATACTTGATATCCTCGAAAACTCCGGCAGTAATATCTTTCGTATCACTTACACGCGTTGCAGTAAACCTAAATGTTCCGCTTAGGGTTTTCTTGGAAGTATTTACCTCCGATAGTGTAACCGTGCCAATAACACCCAGGTAGGCATTGGAAAGATCCGGATTGTTTATGTCAGCCAACTCAGACTCGTTGTAAGCAGCAACCAATCCGGGAGGTGCATCAACTATGTCGTAGGTACCTTCGGTAGTTCCATTAATGGTTAATAAAATGGTTTCACCACCAAGTGAAACTCCTGATATAACAATATTATTATCATTCATTTTATTTACACGGGCTATGCTGTTCCATTCTACGCCGTCAATTTCTGCAGACATCTCAGGAAATAATTCCAGAATATCTTCTTCACAAGACACAAATAAAAGTGCTGCGATTAATATGATTCCAATTTTCTTCATTATAACTAGTTTTGTTTACACGTGTATACCTATAAAAAGGTGTTTGGTTACATTATGAAGCGAATAATTGCTTTGTTTTATTCATTTTCAGATTGAATTTCTTCGAACCACTGAAAACTTTGGGTAACCATAACAGAGGGAACAGCATGTTGTGGATTTATATAAAAGACTGCACCACAGCCTAATTGCTTTCCATTTTCCGATAATATATTCTTGCGATGACCCTCAGAATCCATCCAGTCCGACAAAAGTTTATCTGACAGACTCAGGTAGGTATGATACTCGAATGGTTTTCCTGTTTTAGGATCGATAAATTCTCCATTATCTCCTACATAGAATTCAACCTTTTTATTAAATTTTATTACAAATCCCTCAATGATATTTTCCGCGATGTACGGATTGTTTATTCCGGCAATGCGCGCCCGGTCGTCGGGTGTTTTGCGTGCTGTATTGAAGTGGTTAATATGGTTAAAGAAATTATCGTTTACCATATCCTGTGAATGCATCTCTGAGGCATCTTCCAATGCCTTATGGTAGGCTAAAATGGGTAGTCTTTTTTTTGCTCGAATCTCGTTGGTGGCAAAAAAGATACATGCATTTAATAAGGCAGCATCAAACACTTCTGGCTCAATAGTCTCTTTAAATGTGTCTGATTTTCTAAAATTAGTATGGTTGTGGAGCTTATAGATATCCTGAGCAGCCAAATGGCTGCAGATGAATGAAATGAGAATATATAAGCTTTTTTTATGCATGCTGATTAATTCATAAAGCTTGAAACAGTAATTATTACCGATGCAACTAGTTTCATTAATGTTCCACCAAGGAAACCGATAAACGAACCAAATGCAGCTCGCAAGGCTTTATCGGATTTTTGTCCGGCCATCGTTTCACCGATTAGGGCTCCAACGAATGGACCAAGTATTATGCCAAAAAGTCCAAAAGGACCGATAACCACAATGCTTGGAAGAATAAAAATTCCAAATACCAGACCAATAATACTGCCCCAGGTCCCATGTTTGGTCCCGCCGAACTTTTTGGTGCCCCAGGCCGGAACTATATAATCCAGAATTTGTACAACCAGAGCAAGAAGAGCGAAAGAAACAAGGAACAAGGTTGAAAACCCTCCAAACTTATCTGAGAAATGCAATATGAGCATACCCACATAACTCACAGGAGGCCCCGGGAGTACAGGTAAAAAGCATCCGACAAAACCTATTAAGAATACAAGAATAGCGAGTACAAGCAACAACCAATCAGACATAACAAATACGTATTAAATGAAATAATCCCCGAAAAATTAGAAAATTTAACGGGGAAATAAAAAGTTATGCGAATATTTTAATTACCCGGCTATATTACCATTAATAAGAATTACCACGAGTAGTCCAAGAATTGCATAAAGCTCAGGGAATACACCAAGAATCATAGTATTACCAAATACTTTATGACCTGAGCCAATAACTGCCACACCACTGGCACAAACCTGCCC
>DNTK01000065.1 GCA_003508755.1 Bacteroidales bacterium
GCACTATTATAATAATATAGGGCACTATCGATAAGGCCCATCTCGTCATAGGCAAGTCCGATATTCATATTTGCAAGGGCAATGCGATGATATAACAGATGCGTATTTGCAATTTGAGCTGACTCGCGATAGAATTGAAGAGCAGTTGAATAATCATCCTGAAACCAATACACATTACCGATATTATTAACAATGCTGAATAGCTTGTCTTTATCAGGATAATCTTTAAACACCTTATAGGCTTGTTCTAAATCGGAGAGTGCCTTATGGTAAAAACCCATATCGGAATTCACTCTGGCACTCATAAAATAACCTTGCCCAAGAAAAAGGTGAAAGTCGTTTTCAGCAGAGATATCAATTATTTTTTTGGTATAATCGTATGCTTGGTTAGGATCTATAAATAGGTATTTATTGGCAATCTGAACATACAAGTCTACTTTTTCTGAATCCGACGCACATCTTTCCGAAAGATATACCAGGCTATCTATGCTTTCGTTTCCAGAAAGTGTACTCAACAAAAAAAAATACAGTAAGGAAAAAGTAAAACTTAACCGATGCATTCCACGAATTAATGTTAATCTTTTGATTCGAATAATTAATTCCCGCGTATTAATTGATTTTTTATTAAACGGATTAATAAATTTAACAAAACCTTCGGGTATATCAACTACCCATTTAATACATTATTATTACGGACAAATCTTGGTAGAGTTATAATTTAGGTTCAATCTTTTTATAAAAAGTTATTCTTCTAATGTTTAATTCCCAACAGGATAAATTAAGAACATTTCTCACTTAAATCCGGTAGGGATCAATTTCAAACCCCAGATTAACGTGATGCATTGAAGGGTAATTAATCAAAAGAAACGAATCGTTCATCAAATCCAGGAATAGTCTAGTCAGGTAAACTTCACCTTTTATCAGGTTAAAGATGACTTTAAAAACACCCGATACTTTTATCCGGTAAAACAAAGGTATACTTTCAAACACTTATACCATACTATGGAAAACCTGATAAAGAAGCGTACAGAATGTACTCCGGAAGTTAAATTTCATCAAAACGGTAACCTTATAATAAGAGGACGTTCTTTTTGCGAAGATCCGAAAAATTTCTACGAACCACTTATAGCTTATTGCAATAACCTTAAAGCAAAAGATGTAATAATGGATTTGATGGTTGATTATCTGAATACCGCATCTTCGAAATGTATATTCGAGATTTTTGAAGCACTTGAAAGAAACCCTAATATTAAATGGGCCGAAGCCAGATGGTTTTATGAAGAGGATGATGAAGAAATGCTTGAAATGGGCGAGATATATTCCGATATGTGCAAAAAAGTAAATGTTCAATTAAACAGTATGAGTGAGTCTGCGCTGATAATGGCCTAGACGAAACAAGGGTAAAAAGAAAATGGAAAACTTGAAACAAATGGATAGAATTAATTTATTAGGTACCGATAAAACACCTCGCATTATTTTCGAAACAACCGGAGAACTGTATATGGGAGGAAGAGTAATCTGCGATAATGCTGAAGAGTTTTTCTCAGAGCTGATACAATTCTGCACCAACCTAAAAGAAAACTCAGTGGTTTTTGATATAAACATCGAATATTTAAACACACCGTCATCTAAAAAACTGTTTCAACTTTTTAATAGCCTTGAGGCTAATAAGTATATAAAAAATGTAAATATCAATTGGTTTTACGATTCTGACGATATGGATATGAAAGAGGTGGGTACTGATTACAGTGAATTATTTACCAAGCTGAATTTTTCATTCGTCATATTATACGAAAACCTTGTCTAATGGATTTTTCCGTCAATCATATATACATAATCTGCTCAATGTGTTAAAAAAACAGAGGTTTATACGCATTGAATAATGTATTAGCTGACAAAAAGTAAGTATTTCCCGCCATCATAAGTAGTGTAACTACACTATAGACCGGGCGTATTATAGAACAGTTCTAAATAACAGAATATTTTTTTGACACAATAAGATTAACGTTATGATAATTCAATCTAAGATTAGATTTTCTCTCACAATTATTTTTTCAATTTTAGTTACCGGTTTGCTACATAGCCAGGAAACTTTAATCGATGGAATTGACAACGACAACGATGGTTATGTCGATTGTTTCGACAGCGATTTATTTGGCATGCCGGGTTGCGAACCCTTTTATTTTGGACAACCCATTCCTGAATGTCGTGAGAAACCTCCTGTGTTAAGCAGTTATACACTTGTTGAAAAATTTAGAACGGATAATACCTTGTATCCTATTGATCAACGATCAGGTGTTTTTGTTGGCGATATGACAGACGACGGAACTCCGGACATCGTATCAAAACATCCAGGAACCGGAAGACTTTATATATTTAATGGTATTGATGGTTCGCTCGAGCAGGAATTCAATCAAGCCAGTAATTCAAACGCTCTTAATCAACCAGCAATTGGTGATGTTGACGGCGATGGTTGGGGTGATGTTTTTGTTGTTGAGACGGATAATTTCCTGAAACGCTATGAATATAACAATTCATTGTCGAAAGGCTCAGTAAATAATGCTGCACCTGCCTGGACCAGTTCAGATCGAATTGATAATAACATTCAATCACCTCAATTAGCAGATTTTAACGGAGATGGAACTCCTGAAGTATATGTGGGAAATGCCATTTTCAATGCCATTGATGGTACACGTTTGGTTGCCTATAATACAGGTAATAATGGAGGAGAACAATCTGGAAGGGATGATGCATGGCCTCATGCCTATAACGTATTTAACCAGGGAGATTTAGTTCCTGGGGGTGGTGGTGCAACATTTGGTACCGAAGCCGATGGACTCGAATTTATTGCAGGTAATCAAATTTACTTTGTTGATTTAGGAAACGGTACCCAGGACAATGGCTCATTAACACTGGCACAGGAAACAACTATTTCTGGCGTTACCAATGGTGATGGCTATACCTCTGTTGCCGACTTAAATGGAGACAACCGAATAGATGTTATTGTAACTGGTAAAACAGCTTCTAACGCAGCTGTAATTTTTGCATACGATCCGTATACAAATCAACAAATTGGTACCACCTATGATATTGGTAATGGTTCATCCTATGCCGGTCGTGTAAATGTAGCCGATTTCGACAGCGATGGTGATGTGGAGATTGGAACTGCCGGTAAAAATATATATGTGGTAGTAGAATATAACTCAACCACTGAAGTTCTGGAAACTAAATGGAGCAAGACAGGATTGGATGATGGTTCGCAGGTTACCGGCTCAACGGTTTTCGATTTTGAAGGCGATGGAACTGCTGAGGTTGTATATTCCGAAGAGGAAAATCTTTTCGTATGGAAAGGTAGCGATGGTTCTGAAATGGCTAAAATCACATCTCGTTCGGGTACACGAACGGATTATCCACTTGTTGCTGATGTAGATGGCGATGGCCAGTCAGAGATTGTGATTACTGCACAAACAGGAAATGGTCCCGGAGCTTCTGGTAGCGACTGGGTTTCTGTGTATCGTTCAAAAGATGCGCCATGGCTACCGGCCAGAGAAAGCTGGAACCAGCATGGTTACCACGTGACTAACCTGGGTCAGGATTTAACCATTCCTGCCGATCAGCAGTTGATTGTTGATCCAAGTTACCCCAGTGCATTTAACCGTGCATTTAATGGCTTTTTAGTTCAGACAACCTTTTTAACCCAATTTGCCGATCCTACCTTTGCAGTAGGTGACCTTACCACAGAAAATGTAATTGTTGATACCTTAGGTTGTGGAGTTGTGGATAGTGTAACTTTTACTGTTACCCTCGAAAACAATGGTGACTGGAAAGCTCCAAGATATACCCCGTTGGCAATATTTGATGGTGATCCGTATGTTACAACAGCAACCTATTTAGGTACAATCTATACGCAAGATAATGTTGAGAAAGGTGGTTCGCTTGATATTACTCACACTGTAAAAGCAGATGGTTCCGGAAATATCGAGTTATACGTACTGGTTAACCATTACGAGGAAACACTTGCTATAGGAGATGCATTACCTGCACCACTTACCGGAGTAACCTCTCCTACAATGGAATGCGACTATGTGAACAATGTTGGTTTTATAGTTGACATTTCTAATTGTGA
>DNTK01000085.1 GCA_003508755.1 Bacteroidales bacterium
AAACAATATTATCTGAGATCTGAGTTTGATATTGATAACAACATTCGTGATTTTGTTCTTGCCGATTTGATAGCTAAACTGGAAAGTAACAATAAAACATTACGCAATCAATACGTGTATCAAGAGATTCTTAAAAAGAACATATCCATCAATAAATCGCAGTGGTACCCGATGTTAAATTTAAGCATGGGTTCAAATTATGGGACAATTGGCATATATACTGAAAATGCCGGAGCTGCCAACTGGAACAATGGATTTGATGCCAGCGCCAGATTAACTTTAACATGGACACTCTCAAACGGTGGCAATGTAAGAAGAGCAATAGAAAATGCCAGGATAGAAGAGGAAATAGGACAACTACAATTGGAGGATATGCGTCGTGCCATGTATAATCAATTATTCAATTCTTTAGCTGATTATAACATTAAACGGCAATTGCGACAGGTGGCTCAATTAAATGTAAAATCCTCCCGACTCAACCTTGACATTGCTGAAGAGAAGTTCCGTTCGGGAGCTATTAATTCATTTAACTACCGGGATATTCAGATTGTGTATTTCAATGCAGCCAGGGAACTGTTACAGGCCAATTATAACCTGGTTGATTCCTACACGGAGCTATTAAGGCTTACTGGAGGTATTGTAACCGAGATGGCCGGGGCGGAATATGAGTGATTAGCAAGCAATATTCTCAGAAACCGGGAACAGGGTAAACAGCCCGGATGTAAATCCGGAATGGTGGATAAACAGTGTCTATAAACCAATTATCGAAAGCGAAAAAGCCTGGAAAATAGCCTGGGTGCTCACATGGATAAACTCCAACTGGGCAAGTCAACCCTACATTCCATATCCATCGAGTAATAATGATGCAAAAGCAGCCTTTAATGAGTTTAAGGAAAAACCTGAAGTTTTATTTCAGCCGGAAGCGGAAGAAAGAAATATGTACGAGAATAATGCTACAGGGTTAAATTATGTGAAACACGAAAAACAAAGCATTACCTGGTATCCAAATCCGGCACAGGATGCCATTTATTTACAATGGAATGAGGCTGAACAGAAAAAAATCCAGGTAAAGATTTATAATACCCATACGCAGCTATTATTTTCCAGGACAATATCGAAGAATCAAGAGGCCGGAAGAATTGATCTTACGATGCTCGAAAATGGAATTTATTTCATTCAGGTAATTGCAGATGGCAAGCTTTTAGCCGCCCAAATGATTACAAAATTCCATTAGTAATTGCTCTGACTTTAATGCTTGCACTGAATGCACGAACTGGAACAAAAAAAATACCGAACCAATATTTATACAGCATTACTGGTTATTGCCACTGTTATTCTGTTTACCCTTCTGGTATTAACCTTCTAATTGCAAACAAGTAAACAATTAGGGTTCCGGACTTGTTAGGGTAGTGCTTCCTTCACCATAACATATTGCTATGAAATATTCAGTAAGTATAGAAATTGATCGCCCCCTCGATGAAGTAGTCGAAAAGTTTGATAATTCAGAAAACCTATTTAAATGGATGGAGGGGCTCCAAAAGTATGAGCACCTCAGTGGCGAACCCGGGAAACCCGGTGCGAAAACCCGCTTACTTTTTCAAATGGGCAAGCGTAAAATCGAAATGATTGAAACCATAACTGTGCGTAACCTGCCCGATGAGTTTTCAGCCACATATGAGGCCAAAGGCGTATTTAATATTGTAAAAAATCTATTCAAACCACTGGATAATAACCGGACCTTATGTACAAACGACCAGGAGTTTCAGTTTAAGGGCTTTATGAAAGTAATGGGATTTCTGATGCCGGGAGCCTTTAAAAAACAATCGCTGCAGTACCTCAAAAAGTTTAAAGAATTTGTTGAAAATACAGAAAACAGCTGAATTAAGGCCGAGATATAGCCATCGCTTACTCCGAATCATTTTGGGTTAACAACCAAAAAAATCTTTTTTATGATTAAACCTTTTTCGTGTTTGTCCATCAAAGTAAAAAACACGAAAATATAATAACATGAAACACGCCTGATTAAAATAATTATTTAGTTCAAACAATAATTATTTTATTTCTGGAGGTTCCATCTTACAAATTTAAAAATCAAAAGAAGATGAAAACAAGAATCGCAGCAATCGTTTTAGCATTTGGTTTAGTAACCCTGCTATCGTCATTTAGCACTGAAACAGAACATTATCGGATTAAAGGAGTATGGGAACGCCTTGGCAGCAAGAAAGTTAATTATAAACTCGATAAAGATGTTATTGTAGTTACGGCACACGAAGGCTCGTTTAATAAACTAAAATTAAAGGTAACCGGCGGAAAGTTAAACATGCATAAGATGGTGGTTGTTTATGGTAACGGAACCCGCGATAATATTCCTTTGAGGTATAACTTCGGACGTGGATCGGAATCGCGCATAATCGATTTACAGGGCGGGAACCGGGTTATTAAAAAAGTAATCTTTTATTACGACTCCAAAAACCATAGCAGAAGCAGAGCAACCCTGCATTTATTCGGAAGGCATTGATGTTGGAATATGGGTTACAGGAATAGTGGAATCTTAGGTGGTAATAAGCTCCTGCATTCCACTATTCCAAGCTCCAAATCTCTACCAACCAAACCTCAACCAGGTGGCAATCATGCATTTGTTGTATATTAGTGAATCACTTCACTAACCCACTAATAGCATGATATACCTGAAGTCCATTGGCAGAGCAGCAATTTGTGTTTCTATCTTCCTGATTATTATCTTCTCCGCTTGCAAAAAATCGCCCAATCAGCAAAATAGTAAATATTCCTTCTATTATCCCGACCAGGTACTGGGTGAATTGTTTTATCAGGTGCAGCTTGCCGGAATTTTTCCCGATCAAAAAACTTTTGTTGATTGCGTGCCTCTTGATGATCCGAGCATCATTGTTGAGAAATTTAATAAGGGAAAAGGGCATGCACATTTCGATTTAGAGGCATTTGTACTTGATAACTTTAAATTGCCTGAAGAACCGAACCTGGCCATTACTTCCCAGCGAAGAGATATTGAGACACACTTGCAGGGCTTGTGGAACCATCTTACCCGTGATGCTGATTCTGTATTTGAAAACAGCACACTAATACCTTTGCCCGAACCCTATATTGTGCCCGGGGGCAGATTCAGAGAGGTGTTTTACTGGGACAGCTATTTTACGATTCTTGGTTTGGCTGTTTCAAATCGAGCCGATTTAATAAAGAATATGCTCAACAACTTTGCATGGTTAATCGATACAGTTGGTTTCATTCCCAACGGCAATCGCACGTATTTTATTAGTCGCTCGCAACCACCATTTTTTGCTCCCATGGTGATGGAGTATAGCCGAATCAGCAGTTTAGATTCGGCAATAAAGTATTTACCCTATTTAGAGAAAGAATATGCTTTTTGGATGAAGGGCTATGACAGGCTCCTTTGCCGGGGTGATGCTGGAAAAAGAGTCGTACGGCTATCAGAAGATGTAATTCTTAACCGCTATTGGGATACCAACAACGGACCACGAATTGAGGCCTATGCTCGGGAACATTCACTGGCAAGCAATTTATCTGCCGAAGACAGCCTTCAATTTCATAAACACATACGTGCAGCCTGTGAATCGGGGTGGGATTTTAGTTCCAGGTGGTTTGCCGATGGAAAAACCATGGGTACTATCCAAACGGCGTACCTGCTTCCAGTCGATCAGAATTGCTTGCTTTATTTCCTTGAAAAATCGATAGCCGAATTAGCGGGATATTCCGGAATGAATGCAAAGCAGATGAAGTATGAAATTCTTGCAAAAAACCGGCGGGTGGCAATACTAAATTACTTTTGGGACGAAGATTCCGGGTTCTTTTACGATTATAATTATAAAGACACCTGCCTTTCAACAATTAAAACGCTGGCAGCCTGTATGCCCTTGTATTTTAATATTGCCACACAAGAGCAGGCCAACAGGGTGGCTACAGTAATTAAAGAGGAGTTTTTAAAGGAGGGAGGAGTGGTTACTACACTTCAGCAAACTGGTGAGCAATGGGATTACCCCAACGGATGGGCACCTCTGCAATGGATTACCGTAAAAGGGTTAAGCAATTATGGCCATGAAGTGTTGGCCGCCGAAATAGCCAGCCGTTGGATGGCACTCAACGAAAGGGTATTTTTTGAGGAAGGTAAAATGATGGAAAAATACAATGTTGTAAACATTCACCTGGAAGGTGGAGGCGGAAAATATCCCAACCAGGATGGTTTTGGATGGACCAATGGTATTTATCTTAAATTACTTTCGGAAGGGCATACTTCAGAATAACACCGCCTGTAGCTAACGTTCCGAAAATGAGCAGGCTGGCTAACAGGGCAGACTTCAGTATCCCCATATGCGCCTTTGCTAGCTTTAGCTAGCTATTGAATTCAACCCGTTGCTATGTTTAGTAAACCTCGCCTGCCGGAGCCTTGGCGCAGACAGGTGTATAAATGTTTCATCCCGACTTATCGGGACTACAGTCAGCCCGCTGGCTTATATTTGTTAGCTGCTGGTTTTTCGTTTTCTTTTTTATTTAGTGTCGTTCATTAAATCCAATTCCATAAATAACAAATAGTCCTTAAATTCTGGTGGGATTTCCATTTCAGGATATGCTTCAATGTCACGAAATCCAAAACTTCTATATAACGAATGAGCTGCTTCCATAAACTTTGGACTGTCAAGTCGGACCTTTTTGTAACCAGCCTTTTTCGATTCTACTAAAAGTCCTTCAAGTATAGCCCGACCAGCACCAATTCGTCTGAAAGTTGGGTCAACAAACATCCGTTTTATTTCTCCGATTTCGGAATTGATGCTCTTTAAACTTCCAAGTCCACAGATTTCACCTTGATAAATAGCAATAATTAGTTGTCCGTATGGTGGCTGAAATTTACTTATTTGCTGAATGTCCTGTTCAACCGCTTCTTGTGGATTATGAGGATGGACGCCGTATAGTTCTTGCATTTTGTCATTACCCCAAACCAAATAGTCAAACCATAATTTTTTAATACTCTCAATGTCCCCAGGAATTTGAGCATATCTTACTTCAACATTTGATTTATTTGACATAATTACTGTTTTTCGGTTTTGTCTATTCGCCTTGCAGCTAACGGCAAGAATATGAGGCGACTCACAAATTCAATGCTGTTTCAGCATCCTAGTATGCGTCTTTTGCTGTCTTTGTGCAGTAAATAAATTCAACCCGTTGCTATGTTTAGTAAACCTCGCCTGCCGAAGCCTTGGCGAAGACAGGTGTTTTAAAGTTTAAAGTTACCACAATCAGCCCGCTGACGTATATTTATTGTTGTGGTGGCGTGGTAATCCGCTTATTGCGTCTTTCGCTAATCTTCTGCAGAATCTCCATACGATTCTCCTTTTCCTCCTCGATATCATAGTCATCTTGAAGTCCAAGCCAAAATTTTGCAGAATTGCCAAAATAGGAGCTAAGTCTTAATGCAGTATCAGCTGTAATCCTTCTGTTGCCCTTAATTATTTGAGAAATCCTAGTCTGCGGTATCTCGGTGTCCTTAGATAATCTATAGGCAGATATCTCGAGTGGGACTAGGAATTCCTCTTGCAAAATTTCTCCTGGGTGTATGTTATCTAATTTTTCCATTTTGTCTAATTTTAATGATAATCAATAATCTCAACTTCGCTAGCCTGTCCATTGTCCCAAAGAAAAACAATCCGCCATTGATCATTAATCCGGATACTATAGAAATCAGACCCCTTAAGCTT
>DNTK01000084.1 GCA_003508755.1 Bacteroidales bacterium
ACCTTTATTGGTTCGGCTGGTTATATTATCGAATCTCCCAATAAAAAAATTATGATCGATGGCATTTTCTCCGACCGGGTAAAAGGGTTTGATGCCATCTACCCACCTGCTGAAATAGTTGACGACTGGTCTGCAGGCCATGAAGAATTTTCTGGAATTGATGTGTTCATTTTTTCGCACGTGCATGCCGGACACTTGCAGCCGGTTCAGGCAATAGATTGCTTTAAAAATAATCCTGATGCTGTGATGATTACTACCCAGCAATCCTATGATGAGATGCAACTCAAGGCTTCAGATTTTGAAAGTGTTAAAGACCGAATTTTTGTGCCCGAAATAAAAAGCTATGAACATTTTGATACTACTCTTAAAGAAATACCCTTTCGAATGACCATGAAACCTCATTGGGGAGATACCTGGCTGATGGTATTTAATTTTAACCTGGAGGGTATGGAAATGGCTTTTTATATTGGTGAATATGATCTGATTCACGGAGATCATCTCGTAAAAACCCAAAATATTGATGTGGGCATTATTGATGTTGATTATTATATGTCGAATCAAGACTTAATGAAAGATTTTGACATACAATGTGTTACTCTTACTCATCTAAGCTATATTAATACTAAGCTTACTTCATGGAATAATATGATTGAAACTTTAAGTAATGATGATTCTTTTGATTGGCCGGAATTTATTTTGCAGCTTGAATCGATGGAAAAACAGGTATTTATTAAGAAGAATGGCAAAGTTACAGTCTCTAATGAAACCAATATGATATTGAATTAACCTGTTTTAATCTTTCTGTCTGCAAAAAATTGTTTTTGGTCCATAGAAACAAATGAACCAATTTATTACCAACAATTATCACCTACATAAATTGGTTCTGATACTTCTCAACTTTATCATAACTTTAGGTTTCAATTTAAAATTAATGCTATGCTTCTGAAACCATTATTATTCGTTCTGTTCATTGGATTATTTCTTGAGGTATCGGGCCAAAACTGCAAAATAGATAATGCAGTTAGTGTTGCTAAAGAAGATATAAGGTTATCTTTTACTAAAATAGACTCCCTTGGAATTATGCCATGGTTGCCAAGTCCATATGGAAAGTTTACTTTGGCGAAAAAATCGAAGGGATTGGTTGCTCTTTTCGAAAGATATTCAAATATTCGCCGAGACAGCTCCATGCTGGTTATTGAGGCTGAAAATGATACGCTTGCAATCGAATACTGGGACAAAAAATACAAAAAAATACCTCTGGAAATTGAGGGTACCTACAAAGAATTTTATCTTTTGCATACTACTTCAACAACTAATGAAAAAGAGAGATTTTTACTCGACCTGGAACAATTTAAAATATACCAGGTTGCCACAACCCCAGAAATAGTTTATCCGTATTTCGCCTACACCCTGGAACAGAGCGCCTCAGGAACTTCGATGCACGTGGTT
Organism: Bacteroidales bacterium; assembly: GCA_003508755.1. Classification (GTDB taxonomy): domain Bacteria; phylum Bacteroidota; class Bacteroidia; order Bacteroidales; family UBA10428; genus UBA10428. The sequence goes on from DNTK01000084.1 coordinate 1,450, forward strand.
GACTTAACGCATTCACAAGAGTTTGTTTTAAATTTCGGGAACTTGACAGTATTGAAGGCATTTGCAAAAAGTGAAAAGTTGGAAGTAGAAATTAAACAGTTCTGCAACGAAAATGCCTTTTTCGAAATTGGTTTTAGCTATCCTCAGCCATAAGCATAGTTTCTTAAAGTCTTCCGAATAACAAAGTAAAATCCCCCCGGATTACCAGGGGGATTTTGAACCAAATCTAACCTGTAGTTTAACTACCGGCCGACCAAACCTATAATTTAGTATCCACTTTCTGCTGCAATGAAGCCACTTTGCAGTGGCGTTAGCACAGGTGGGTTAAACCAATCCCTGATCGATCATGGCTTCAGCTACTTTCAGGAAGCCAGCCACATTCGCACCTTTTACATAATCGACATATCCATCGGGGCGCTTACCATATTTTAAGCAAGATTCATGAATATTGAACATAATCTGATGCAGCCTTTCATCAACTTCTTTTGGTGTCCATTGTAATTTCATGGCATTTTGCGACATTTCCAGACCCGATACCGCTACACCTCCAGCATTTGCAGCCTTGCCGGGTATCATACCAACTTTATTTTTGAGTAAGTAGTGAACAGCATCAGGAGTAACAGGCATATTGGCTCCTTCAGCTACTACCTGACAACCATTTGCCACAAGCATTTTTGCAGATTCAAGGTTTAGTTCATTCTGTGTGGCATTTGGCAGGGCAATGTCGCATTTAACCTTCCAGACATCATCTCGGTTTTCGCTGTACTTGGCTTTCGGATGTTTTTCGAGGTATTCTTTTATTCTTCCCCTGTTCACTTCTTTTATTTCCTTCACCAAATCCAAATCAATTCCATCTTCATCGATAATGCAGCCGTTTGAATCGCTCATGGATAATACGGTGCCGCCTAATTGCATTACTTTTTCCGCTGCATATATGGCTACATTACCAGCACCAGACATGGCAATTCGTTTGCCTGACATATCGGAGCCATGCTCCTGCAGAAAGTTTTGAGTGATATAAACAAGTCCGTATCCGGTAGCTTCTTTCCGAATCCAGCTACCTCCCCAACTTAACCCCTTACCGGTTAATACACCCTCGAACCGGTTAGCAAGGCGACCATATTGTCCAAATAGAAAACCTATCTCACGTCCGCCTACTCCAATATCACCTGCAGGCACATCGGTTTCAGGACCAATATGTTTATGCAACTCGGTCATAAAGCTCTGGCAAAATCGCATTACTTCATTATCGGTTTTACCTTTTGGATCAAAATCGGATCCACCTTTTCCACCACCCATGGGTAGTCCGGTGAGTGCATTTTTGAATATTTGTTCGAAACCAAGAAACTTAAAAGTCCCCAAACTTACTTCGGGGTGAAAACGCAACCCGCCCTTGTAAGGGCCTAATGCTGAGTTAAATTCAATCCGATACCCTCTGTTCACATGAACTTTTCCTTCATCGTCCTGCCACGGCACACGGAACATGATAATTCTGTCGGGTTCAACAATACGATCAAGAAGGTTAACTGATTCGAATTGAGGATTCTGGTTATATACCTCCTCGATTGATTCGATAACTTCACCTACTGCCTGATGAAATTCTGCTTCACCCGGGTGAATTTTTGTAAGATTGTCTAAAAATTGTTTTGGATTCATAAGATAGTAATTTGATTGTCATGGAATTTTGAGAATACACAAGACAATACGGCTTTTATTTTTTTATTCTTCAGGCAAGCAGCATTGCATCATGCAATTGCAGAAGTTCGTTAAAAAATGACAACGAATGAATGACAATTATCAGGATGAAATTGACAGAATGGTAATTTAAACTCCTGAAGTGCCCGACAGATAGGGCTTTTAAAAAAAAGAAAGGAGTTTCTAAAGAAGAAACTCCGTTTTAATTATACTAAAAATAGTGTGGGGCTTAAATAATACCCTGGTCGATCATGGAATTGGCCACTTTCAGGAATCCTGCAATATTAGCTCCCTGAACATAATCGATATAGCCGTCCGGGCGTGTTCCGTAATGACGACAGGTTTCGTGAATGGCCCTCATAATGGTATTTAATCTGCTATCTACCTCTTCCTTAGGCCAATTAAGCTTCATTGCATTTTGAGTCATTTCCAGCCCTGATGTGGCAACGCCACCGGCATTTGCCGCCTTACCAGGTGCGTACATCAATTGATTGCCCTGAAAAATTTCTATGGCTTCGGGTGTACTTGGCATATTAGCTCCTTCGGAAATACAGATACAACCATTCTTAACCAGGCTCTCCGCATCTTCTTTACCCAATTCGTTTTGG
>DNTK01000602.1 GCA_003508755.1 Bacteroidales bacterium
ATATTTATACATTTGGACCCACATTCCGTGCCGAAAATTCTAACACGGCCCGCCACCTTGCCGAATTCTGGATGATTGAGCCGGAAATGGCATTCTATGATTTGAACGACAATGCCGATTTAGCAGAAGAATTCCTAAAATATTTAATTACCTACGCGCTGGAAAATTGTAAGGCTGATTTGGAGTTCCTTAGCAAGCGCCAGCAGGACGAGGAAAAAAGTAAACCACAGGATCAGCGTTCGATGGAACTTGTTGAAAAACTGCAATTTGTTTTAGAACATGATTTTGTGCGCATTACCTATACCGAAGCCATTGAAATCTTAGCTAATTCAAAACCTGCTAAGAAGAATAAATTCCAATTCCCTGTAAAAGGTTTTGGAACCGATTTGCAGAGTGAGCACGAGCGTTACCTGGTAGAAAAACACTTTAAGCGCCCGGTAATACTTACCGATTATCCCAAAGATATTAAAGCATTTTATATGAAACAAAACGATGATAGCACTACTGTTCGGGCAATGGACATTTTATTCCCTGGTATTGGTGAGATCGTGGGAGGCTCGCAGCGTGAGGACAACTACGATAAACTGATCAATAGAATGAAGGAACTTGACCTGCCCACCGAAGAGATGTGGTGGTATCTCGAAACCCGCAAATTTGGCAGTGTTCCTCACAGTGGTTTTGGCCTTGGTTTCGAGCGCATGATGCTTTTCGTGACAGGCATGGGCAACATCCGCGATGTAATACCCTTTCCGCGTACACCCAAGAATGCTGAGTTCTGAGAAACAAGCGTACGATTAAAATATAAAGGCCTGAAAATATCAGGCCTTTTTTTTATCTTTATGCCAAGCATTATTGAACCGAGGGGCGAATGTTAAAACAAGGATTACATCAAAAATTACTTCAGAAGTTATCGCCGCAGCAGATACAAATGATCAAGCTGCTGGAGATTCCGACCATGCAACTTGAACAACGCATCAAGAAAGAGTTGGAGGAAAATCCTGTGCTTGAAGAGGGAAGAGACAAGGACGAATTTGATAATCAACCTGAAGAATCTCAAACCGATACAAACGAGAAAGATGATTTTTCGATTGACGAATATTTAAGTACCGATGATATTCCGTCATATAAATTATACACCCGGAATTATTCCAAGGACGACAAAAAAACTGAAATCCCGTTTTCGGTCGGGGCTTCGTTTCATGACCACCTCGATGCTCAGTTAGGTCTTAGAAAACTCGATGAGCACGAGCATGCATTAGCTGACTATATTATTGGCAATATTGATGAAGATGGTTACCTGCGCAGAGAAATTGAAGCAATAGCAGACGATTTAGCCTTCTCCCTAAATGTAAATACAACCGAAGAAGAACTTTTGAATATTCTTCGTATTATTCAGGATTTCGATCCTGTAGGTGTTGGTGCACGCGACCTTCGGGAATGTCTTCTCCTCCAGATAAGAGCCAAAAACCAGGAGGAACCTTCTATTGCCAATGCCACAATGATTATTCGCTACCATTTCGATGAGTTTACCCGTAAACATTACGATAAAATACAAGGCAAATTAGACCTTAGCGATGAAGAGTTAAAAGATGCCATTGAGGAAATTCTTCATCTTAATCCCAAACCAGGCAGTTCGTTTAGTGAATCGGGGATCAAGGCTTCTCAGGTAATTATCCCTGATTTTATTCTTGAAAACAACGATGGCCGGCTGGAAATTAGTCTTAATAACAGAAACACTCCAGAGCTTAGGGTAAGCCGCACCTATGCCGAAATGCTTGAATCTTATGCCGCCAACAAAAACAAACCTTCCAGCGAGCAAAAGGAAGCTGTAAGCTTTGTAAAACAAAAGCTGGACTCAGCAAAGTGGTTTATCGATGCAATCAAACAACGTCAGAATACTTTGTTATTAACCATGAATGCAATCCTCGAGTACCAACTTGATTATTTTGATGAAGGCGATGAGACAAAGCTTAAACCCATGATTTTAAAAGATATAGCTGACAAAACAGACTTGGATATTTCTACCATTTCGAGGGTTGCTAACAGCAAATACATACAAACACATTTTGGTATTTTACCTTTAAAATTTTTCTTTTCGGAGGGCTTACAAACCGATTCAGGCGAAGAAGTATCAACACGCGAAATCAAGAAAATATTACAAGATTGTATCGATGCAGAAGACAAACATAAACCTCTAACAGACGATAAACTGGCTGCAATTTTGCAGGAAAAAGGATATCAGATTGCACGCCGAACAGTGGCAAAATATCGCGAACAATTAAACATACCTGTTGCCCGGATGCGGAAAGAATTATAAGCGCTTCATGACAAAAATTGCCAAATTAGTATCTTACCTTTTTCACCCGGCATTTATGCCTTTGCTGGGTATTTTTATCATTTTTAACTCAGGAATCTATGCATCCAGCCTTCCCTGGGAGGCGGAGAGATATACATATTTAATTATTGCACTTTTTAGTGTGCTGCTTCCGTTTTCAATTTTACCGGTTTTCTATTATTGGAGACTTATTGCAAGCATCGAACTCAAAGAACGAAAACAACGCATTCTACCTTTGTCGGTATCCACTCTTTGCCTGATATTAATGCACTTGTTTATTTCAAGAATTATTCCTATTAAGTTAATTACCAGTTATACTTTTGCTATTGCCGCCCTTGCTATTTTTCTGCTTTTTCTGAATATGTTTTTCAAAGTAAGCATGCACCTCCTGGGTGTTGGAGGAATTACAGGGCTTATTGCAGCACTTACAGTACTTTATCAAATCAGGCCTTTCTTCATGCTTGTAAGTATTATTTTAATCAGCGGACTGTTGGCTTCTGCACGCATACAATTAAAAGCACATACCCAATTTGAGGTAATTGCGGGTTATGTTGTCGGATTCTTGACTATGTATCTATTTCTTATCTCAATGGTTTAGTTCAACGACTTAATTAATGCCAGAAATAAGCTTGTCATTTTTACTTCCGCTTGACTAGCTACCGCTAAAATCTCTTTTAATTCAGCAGGCTTTAAGTTATCCGGATCGCATTCGTCTGTGAGCACCGAAATAGCTGCACACGGGAGATTCATCTGGTTACACACAATAACCTCTGGTACAGTTGACATCCCAACAGCGTCGGCAAAATTACGAAACATCCTGTACTCGGCGCGCGTTTCGAGGTTGGGGCCCATAAACGCAACATAAATACCTTCATGTAACGTTATCTTAAAATC
>DNTK01000563.1 GCA_003508755.1 Bacteroidales bacterium
AGTATAAGAATAGTAGCCGATTGCGTGGCACTTTCCTGTCAAGTTACAAGAAAGTTGAAGCGGGCTACAAACCTTGAATTTACTACTGTCCCGGCTATTATTTTTATACATTGTTGGGGCGTCGTTATTTTTAATTCTGTTGATTTACATGTCTTACATAATCTACCAATTCAATCTCTTTATCCCAATTAGTTTTTATCTCACCAATATTCTCAACCGCAAAAACTGTAAGAATTCCATCGCTTATTTCATCACGCTTATTTTTATCAATCAAGGTTTGGATTATAGCAATCGGTGTTCTAAAAATTCCAAATGGAATACCCCACCAACCTAACAGAAAAGTAGAAATAATTGCATTTTTTCTCCTCTTATCTGCACAAGTCGTACAAGTTATCACTGGTGCTTTTTTATAAGAAGTCAATACAATAAAGCTCTTTACTGTCCGAATCAACGTGCCTACCAGTGGAGTATTATTTGCTCCACAATCAGGACATGGTAGATTAACAATCTTAGATTTAAGCTCGTTTAGCTCACTTTCTGTCAATTCTTTTGTCTGAGCCTCAATACCTTTAATCAAGTCAGGGTCAAGTCCACGTTTGTTAATTTCATCAATCAGTATCGGAATCACATCAGGTTCTAATCCTGCTGCTTCGTTTTTCGCTAAATGCTCAATTTTGAAATCTTCGAAATCGGCATAGTTCTTTTTTATTTGCTCTAAATCTATTGCCATTATTTTAGTCGTTAAATATTTTTGAATCAGTGTTTATATTAACTGTATCTCCGTGCTCACACGTTTCTGTTTCGTAATTCAATCTCCCTCCAGAATCTAGGCACGAATCTATTTTGAAAAATTGCTTTACTTTTGGAGTTACAATCAGTCCAATTACAAATAGCAAAATCAGTCCAATCCATATATTTCTTAATCCTCTTTTCACAATTTAGCTGTCATGTTTGCAGTTTCGCTCTAATGCGCCCCAACGTTTGGCAATAAGAAACGTAGGGCATTTCGAAGCACCTACCTTTCAAGTTACCAAGTCGTTTATTAAATGTTATATCCTTCAAATTTAGCACTTTCCGCCCTATGTTTTTTATTGCGTGTGTGTGCCCTGCATGGGTGACAGTGCACACAACTGGAAGTTCTGAATAAATTCGAAAAATGCAAATTTATTTTCGGACGAAATTAATTTTTAAGAAATTCCTTAAATCCGCAAGGTATTAATTTGTTTTTTTAAAATTGATTTTAGACCTTTTTTATTCACATTCTAAATTTTCCGAGACCCATTTTTTGTGTTTTTGGTGATGTTTTTTTAGCTTTTTCGTTTTGGTTTTTTATACTCCTGTTTTTTGGGGCGCTTATGTAAACAAAACGAACAGGTGTTATCTATTACGCTGTTTATCAATAACTTACACTTTGAATCAAAACACAATTATCCTTTTGGCTTTAAGCTTTTTAAGTTCCTCAATCAAGTAACAGGTGGTATTTTTTATCTGTATAAAGCTTTAAAATATCCTGCCTGCCCCGTCTTATCCATTTTGCTGGTACTACCATAAAACGGTAAATGAATTTCTTTAACCGAAAGTTTGGTTTGATAAAATCCAATTGCTTGCTAATAAAACTTGTCAGGTAATGGAACAGGTTCCGGCAAATTGCCATCATCACCAAAAATACAGTGTTTTGGCCAAGAAATGAAAAAGGCATCTTCTTCCATAAGAAATCATTGTTCATTTCATCAAACAGGCGTTCACAAGCGCCCCGTTGGTTATAAAACTCAATAACTTCTAAGCCTGTCATTTCATAATTGTTGGTCATTATTGCCCTATAAATGAAATCGTCCCCGGTGAAAAGATCACCCTGCCCATCTATGTTTTTTTCGCGGCTTATTACATATCGATAAGTTTTTTCTTCCCCAAATGGAGCGTATTCAATTGAAGCCACCTGGTATTGCTTGAAACCAATTTCTACTGTTTGCCAGTTATCTACAGCTTTTATTTTTTCATAGAGGCTGGAGCAGCGTTGTGCCCTGATATAAAAATAGTTGCTGTTTGCTTCTACAACCTTGACGACTTCTTTTGTGAAAGAGCCACAGTCCATCCGGCTATGGGCAACTTTGATACCTGCACTGCTTAAAACCCCGAAGGCCCTTTGGAGCGTTTCTTCTTGTTTGTACTTGACATTGCTGTTGCCATTCCGGTTCTCGATATAAACTGGGTGGCCATCTATTGAACCAACGCCAGGAAAATAGCCCTTGGACATTTTGTAGCCACGCTTTGAGTCGTATTTTTCTGTGGGTATAAATTGGTTGTCGTAGTCAAATATGTAGCCACTTTTCTCAGCAGAAAGTTGCTTTGACTCAATTAATAACCTGACCATTAGGTTGTTCATCTCCAAATTTATATTAAAGCCATGCTCAGTGCCGCTTTGGCTGGTATAAATTTCCGTTAGGGTAGAAAGCTCTTTTTGCATGCGCAGCAAGGTATCGGCTGAACTTACTGTAAAACCTTTGACCTGCTCCAATTCCCCTCGTAAATGTTCGGTGATATCTTCAGAACATTCTCCCCCGCATAATACCAATAGAAAATAGGAACGAAACAAATCGCTATAGCAATATTTTGCACTATCGCCTCTGCTACCAAGGGTTTGGTCTATAATATTGTAAACTGAAGCGTTTGAAATAATTTTATCGGCGAAATTTATTCCGCCAAATGATTTGATTTTTTCTTTAGAATATGTAATTTTCATCCGTCACGATGTTTTTCACCAAAATAGGTGAAAAATTTTTATTCGGGCAAGCTTTGTGGACTTTATTTTACAAGGCTTCCCGATTTTTTACCCTATTTAGGTGCGGATACTAGGTAATTTCAAAAAAATCATCCAGCCCAATTGAAGGCATCTTTTTAAACCCAATTTCATCAAGTATTAAAATATCTGTATTTAAGTATTGGTTTAGGGTGGTGTTAAAAGTACCATCGGCCCTTGATGCCGATAATTTTTCGACAAGTTCGTTCACGTGGATAAAAATGACCTTGTAGCCTTGTTTTACGGCCTCTAGGCCAATTGCATTTGCAATATGTGTTTTTCCTACCCCTGGCTTTCCCATTAAGACCACGTTTTTATTTTGGTCAATAAACCTGCAAGAAGCCAGTTCATTTATAAGCTTTTTGTCAAGTTCCGGTTGATATTTAAAATCATAAGCATCCATGCTTTTTTCCGGGTTGAGTTTTGACCTGTTAAAACGCTTTTGAAAAGAGTTCGCTAGTCGGTTGGCATATTCGTCCTCAATAAGGCTTTCAATAAATTCCAGGTAGGATATATTGTTTTCAAGCGCGTATTTGTTTCTTGTTTCTATTGACTTGACAATACCTGCTAATTTCAAGTCCCTGAGTTTTGATTTTAATGCTTGCATAGATAAATTAGTTTATTAATTTTTTAAATTGTCATAAATGCTTAAATCATGGTTAAAACCATTAGGTGATTGTACGGTTAAGATTTCCGTTGGGGCTTCATACAGGCCTTTGTGGCAAATATTTTTGATACTCTGGTAACTGATGGCTTTGTATTTCAATGCCCTTTTACAGGCCATATTAACAGTTTGTTTATCGTAACGCAGGGCCAGTTTGGCAACACCGCTAAGCATCCTTTGCCAGGCATAAGGCTTGTATTGTTTTAATGCTTCCATGAACTCTACAACACAAGGCCCTATCCCCACAGCCATTTTGTAATAATAGCTTTCAGGTTTTCTTTGCTTTTCCGGGGGCTTATGATCTTCAATTGTGACATATGTCCCTGTCTGTTTTTTCTCAATAGTATGCAAGGCTACCTGTTCAAAGCCACTGTAAACCCGCAATATATTTGCGTTACTTTTTACAACCACCTCCTTGTTGGCATAGGTATGGGGCACTGAGTAATAATTCAGTTGAAATGAGAAATGGGCATTGGGTTTTACCATCCTTTTTTCAATTTTAAATATTTCATATCTTTTTTGAGGTAAGTTAATAAGCTCCTTTTTCTCGGTGTTTTTAAAAACATCTAATGGCACTTTACGGGTTGTCCCATGTATGCGGGTATTGCATATGACCGTATTCCAGGATTTTAATTCCTGGATAGCCTTGTAATAATCCCTGTGCCCTAATCCTTTGAGATAATTATTTTTGACATACTTTATCCCGGACTCTACTTTCCCTTTATCTTGTCCACGCCTTACACGTGCCGTTATTGGTGCACTGTTGTAATGGGCTAAAAATTCACTGTATTGTTGTTGGAAAACAGGTTCATAGAAATTTGCTTCTAAAACGGCAGCCTTTAGGTTGTCAATTTTAACCGTTTTTGGGACGCCCCCGAAAAACTCGAATGCATTAATGTGGGAGCCAATGAATGTTGCTGTTGTCTGGTTGGTGGTAATTTCATAATACGCGTACCGGCTAAATGATAATTGCATTGAAAAAACCCATAGCTTTACTTTTTTCCCATCTTTGTAAAATTCACCTAAATAACCAAAATCAACCTGGGCTTCTTCGGCAGGAGGCACCTCTACCGGGACATAAACCTCTGATTGTTTAATTGAATTTACAAACCTTAATACTGTTGGATAAGAAACCTTTAGCCCCTTTTCCTGCACGAGCTTTCGATGTATTAAAACACTTGTCAATTGTTTTTCACAAAGGGACAAGATAAAATCGGAATAATCATCAAGTATGCCACCTTTTTTTGTTTCAGGGGGCTGGATGTTCCCCTTTTTGATTTCATCCCGGATTTTTGTAACTGTTTTTCTGCTGATGCCCAGCTCTTGGGAGATGCACCTTAGGCTTTTCCCCCGATCAAGTAATGTTTTTACTGTGTACCACATATCAATTTTATACATTAGCTGTCCTTCATTATGATTCAAAAGGACATGGTTAAAAAACTGTTCCACAAGCTGTTTGATTCCTTTCTCCACTATCGTTCCGAAAGCAATCAAACAGCTTTTTAGTGGTATACTTTTGATGAATATTAGTGGTATACTTCTAATGATTATTAACACATGTCCACCCACTTGGTAAGGGGCATCAAGAAACACCTGGCATTGAACAAGCCCAAAGATTATTTATTTGAAAGCCCCTTGCGTAAAGGGATACCAATTAGTGAATCGCAAATCAGGGTATTGTTAAAAGATGCCATAAAAAAAGCCCGCATTAATAAACAAACCTGTGTCCACACCCTTCGGCACACCTATGCCACGCACCAATTAGAGGCCGGACAGAACATAATGGTATTAAAAGAATCCCTGGGGCATGCACATATCCAAACAACATTGATGTACCTGCATATTGCCCAGCTGGGGACAGTAAAAAAGTTTGGTTGCCTGGATGAACTCTACAAAAAAAAGGATGAATAAGCCTGTTACTCATGAACTGGCCACTGTAATAACCAATTTTCTACCAACATTTAATAATAAAAACAGCAAGTTACCAGCCTATAAGCTCAGGGCACTTAATGCTTTACAAAGGTGCAGGACTGAATACATGGGTGGGCATATTGAAGCTTGTGGTTGTTGTGGTGAAATAAGGACAGCATACAACAGTTGCCGGAACAGGCATTGCCCCAAATGTGGCGGGGTTGACAAGGAAAAATGGATAATGGCCAGGCAGGCAGACTTGCTCCCGGTAAAATATTTCCATGTAGTTTTCACCCTGCCCGACAAGCTTAACGAATTGTTTCAAAACAACCAGGCGAAGATGTACAATTTGTTGTTCGCCATAGTATGGGAAGTACTGAAAGGCTTTGGCCAGACAAAAAAATGGATCGGTGGAAAAATTGGGGCTACAGCCATCTTACATACCTGGGGGCAAAACCTCTGGTACCACCCACATTTGCACTTAATCATCCCGGGTGGGGCATTAATGCCCGATGGTAGCTGGTCCCATTCACGTAACAAAGGCAAATATCTTTTTAAGGTGGAACAACTCAGTAGTGTATTTAGGGCCCAGTTTGTGAAGCAGTTGCGCATACTAATAAAAGAGGGACAAGTACAGGGTATTGAGCCACCAGGCCTTTTCGATAAAGACTGGGTGGTATATGCAAAAAAAGCTTTTGGTGGCCCTAAACAGGTGATTAGTTATTTGGGAAGGTATACCCATCGTACTGCTATTTCAAATGACAGGGTACTGGAAGTAAACAAAAATAATGTGAGTTTTGCATGGAATGACTATAAAAAAGATTATTCCAAACAAATCACAACAATCCCTGGTGAAGAATTCCTGGGCCTGTTTTGCCAGCATATCCTGCCACCCGGGTTTACCCGTATCAGGCATTATGGTTTCCTTTCGAGTGCCTCTAAAACCAGGTCGCTAAAAATTATCAGGGCCGCACTAAAAGTGGCGCCTAAAAGCGGCCCGGATGAGGATGTAATGAAAGCTATTTTTAGCAAAATGGGCATACAGCCAGGTGTTTGTAAATCGTGTGGCGGAAAAATGCTGGTTGTTGAAATTATCCCAAACCGCTTTAAGAAAAAGCCAAGGGCGCCACCAAACATAAAAGACGGTATCAATATACATCCTGGTATTGCATGTAAGTCGTAAAACAAAAGGTATAAACGGCAATGGGGTAAGTATACCCTATTGGGACCTAAAAATACTTAATTTATTATTAGTGTGCCAGGTTAGGGTGAAAAACCACTATGAAATTTCAGGGTGAATGGAAAAAACAGGAAAAATACAGTTAAAAATACAAGCTGAACCTACTAAATAAAAAGCTGCCAAAAATTAATTCCACAAATATATAAGGTCTCGCAACCCGACCAGTTTAGTTCAACAAAAAGCACATATTTGATTATTGCAGATGAGAAACACTCAACTAATTGACTTTTATGGGCAATAATCAAAAACGATGCTTAAATGTTAGCCACCGTAATTGTTCAATAATCGTAATAGTTCTTTGTTAAATTCCACATTATTTAGTTGTCCAAAAAAAGTAGCATCAAATTTTTCGACTTCTTTAACTGATATTTTTAGAGTTTCAATTCCCTTTTCCGTTATGTTGATTATTTTTGCTCTCGTGTCAGTTTTATGTTCTTTTCTTTTTAGCAACTTCTTTTCTAGTAGTTTTCTTATGACGTTTGAGGTCATCATTTTGTCAATGTCAGTGAAATTAACTATTTCAACTTGCGTAATATTTTCAGTTTTACTTGATAGCCAGTATAAACTTGCTAAAACAACAAATTGAGTATGAGTTAAATCAAATTTCTTTAATATTTTATTGATTTCTCGTTGCCACAAATTTGTTGCTTTCCACAGAAGAAAACCGTTACTCTCACTTGGAGTTTCAAATCTAAATATATCAGACATATTAATTCTTTTCAGCCATTTTTGACAGGTTTTCCATTGCTTTTGGCAATTCTCTTATTAACTTTCTTCCAATTACTTTTGAAAATAAAAAAGTCAATAATCCTTTAATTTCAATTCCGTGAGTAATAAATAATTCACCATTTTTTTCATTCATTTCGTGAATAAAGTCCATTTTTGTTAATGGTAAAAATGAACGGCTTGTAAATTCATTTAATTTGTCAACTGAAATCAGCTTAAATTTTGATTTTGGTCCTTTTATAGGTTTTAATATTCCAAAAGTTCCAATTTCAAATTGTCCGTCCATATCTGAATATTCAACTTCATTATCCCACTTATTCCAATTCTTTACATCACTCCATAAATTCCAAATTTGTTCCCGTGATGCGTTTGTTTTGATAGTTACTTTTTTTGTCCACATAATATATCCTTTTTAAATTATTTTGCAAAGATAATAAAATATAATATATGCGTATATAATAATCAAGTTTATTTTCCTTGAGTTCGTTTCTTTTAATGGTGGCTAACGTTTTGAACATGGTGCGTT
>DNTK01000137.1 GCA_003508755.1 Bacteroidales bacterium
AGATAAAACAACCCGGACAGGAAAACATTGCAACTGAAAAGCATACAGAAGACGGACATTCTCACGGGCATGGCCACGGACATGGACATGGCCATGGAAGTACTGAAACCATTTCGGTGGCATCACCGGTTTTGGGTAAGAACAACCTCATGGCCGAACGCAACAGAGGCTACTTTGAGGCTAAAGGTGTAAATGCATTTAACCTGGTAAGCTCACCGGGAAGCGGAAAAACAACATTATTGGAAAACCTCATTAAACGGCTTAAAAACAAACACGAAATAACAGTCATCGAAGGCGACCAGCAGACGGTGAATGATGCCAACCGTATTGATCAGGCGGGTGCAAAAGCACTTCAGATAAATACCGGTAATGGCTGTCACCTCGATGCAGAAATGATAAACGACGCGGTAAAACAACTGAAACCATCAAACGACTCTTTACTCTTTATTGAAAATGTGGGTAACCTGGTTTGTCCGGCACTGTTCGACCTGGGCGAGAAATCGCGCATCGTCATCGGCAGTGTTACCGAGGGAGAAGATAAGCCTCTGAAATACCCCAATATGTTTGAGACCTCTCAGCTATGCATAATCAATAAAGTGGATCTGCTCCCATACCTCGAATTTGATGTAGAAAAGTTTAAAGAGAATGCGTTGCGAATAAACCACCACCTCGATTTTATAGAGGTTTCGGCTACCAAAGAAGATGGCATAGACAAGGTGATTGAATGGGTGTTGGCGTAGTGAAAAAAATGAATGGCTAAATTGTTAATCAGCTATTAAATATCAACAATTAAAGAATTAAACCATGTAACAATTTACTCCAACCTAATTATAATACCGTTTAAAAACCCTGTCGACACGATACGGATCAATACCTACTTGTGGTTGCTCTTCCATTTTCTCAAGTATATCGCGCACCGCAGCAGAGTTAAGTCCAAGCTTCAGACCCAACTCGTAGCAAAACTGTATTTCCAGATCATCAATGTGTTTATCAGCATAAGCCATCAATAGAAGATTGTGAAACAACACAACCCGCTTAGAGAACTTTTCGGGTGGTTCAAAAGTAATGTTGCCACTCATAATTCGGGTATAATCCTCTGTGCTTACTTCCAACCTTTTAGCAACAGCAAGATATAATTCCAATTCTTTGTCTTCAATTTTACCGTCAACAGTAATGATTTGAGCCAGAGCACTTAGTGTGCTGAGTTTTTCCTTGTAACTTTCTTCCATAGTGCAAGCTTTGAAAGGCTAAACATACAATTTTAACCCAAAATTTGAAAATCCTGCATAAAAAAGGTGTCGGAAAATCCGACACCTATTTAATAATTTATTGGCCCGGTGGAAAGTAATTACTTATTTCATTCTCAATGGCCCATTTCCCATCTTTATAGTGCCATTGCGAAATGTAATTTCCACCCAATATTACTTCATCCCCCATTTTCATGGTCCATATTCCTCTGTCTACAATAAGTTTTTTAGTAATAATTAATTCATCACTAATTATCTTATCAAAGCGTAACCCCTGGTGGTAAAGCACCGAATAATAGGTGGTAATGTCTTCTTTACCTTGCAGTTTATCTGCACCAGCCGGCAGTATGCAGGCATCTTCGAAATAAAGGTTTGCTATAGAATCAATAGCCCCTTTATTGAACCAACGTACAATTTTTTCATTAGCATCCTCGAAATCATCGTGAAAGCTTTTTTTTGCCTGTGCCGAAGCAGTGTAACTTGAAAGTAATAGTAATCCAGCAATTAAGAGTGCCGGGGTGGATAAAATCATTAATTTTTTCATGGTATTGGTTTTTAAGTTGAATAAATCAATTAATAAGAAAAATAATTGCTCGAGCTGCTTTTTCAATTTCGATGTTGAATTGTAAACCTCATAATCAAGAGCAGAAAAAATAAGCCTTACCGTATAAGTCCTGGGTTGTACTTCATTGGATTCGATACGCTGAATGGTTCTTGAAGTAACACCACATTTAAGCGCTAAATCACCTTGTGTTAAACCTCTTTCGGTACGCAACTGTAAAACTTTCTTTCCTAATTCAGGCTGGTTCATAATTCAAAATTGTTTGAGCAAGATTAAAATCAACTTAAAAAAATTCCAAAAAAAAGCAGGGAATTTGGTGCGACATTCACACGACAAACTCCATATATGATTACAAATATGCTACTTATAAATAAGTACAAACTAACTAAAAGTTAAAATACCAGAAAAAACTTTATCCATTATTAATAGATTCAGCATAATATTGTAAGTTGATGGTTTTCATATTTAATTCTCTTAATGAATGGCTTCTAACCGATTACTTTCCATTGATGCTTTCAGAGGATTTACCATATTTGCCATGATATTGGTAAATTATCCGGGAAGTTGGAACTATGTATATCCACCCCTTTTGCATGCCAGCTGGAACGGTCTTACTCCTACTGATTTAATATTTCCTTTTTTCCTGTTCATTGTCGGAATATCGATTACACTGGCTTTCAGCAAAAGACTACAAAACAATGCTTCAAAAAAGCAATTATTATTGAAGCTCTTAATACGTTTCCTTAAGATTTTTACTGTTGGAATTTTTCTTAACTATATACATCATTTTAGTATTGATGAGATAAGGGTTGCGGGCGTACTGCAGCGAATTGCCATTGTGTACCTGGTGTGCAGCCTGTTGTTCTTATATACCAATTATAAAGTTATTCTTGGAACAGGTATCGGTATTCTTATCATATACTGGATTACGATGACCCAGGTACCCTTACCCGGAACTGGGCAAGTATTGCTGGAGCCAGGCAATAACATAGCAGCCTGGATTGATGGCTTTTTGTTACCCGGCAAAATGTGGAATGAAACCTGGGATCCGGAAGGTGTATACAGCACTCTGCCTGCAATAGTCACGGGTATCTCAGGTATGCTTTCAGGAAGGATATTAGTTGGAAATCACACCTGGGAGTATAAAATTATTTGGATTTTTGTGATCGGCATGTTGCTCTCTGTTACAGGTTATATATGGAGCTGGTCATTTCCCATAAACAAGAATTTATGGACAAGCTCTTATGTACTGCTAACCAGTGGTTTTGCCAACCTGATTTTAGCAATTAGTATTTTTACTGTGGATGTATTAAAACGAGATAAAATTGCAAAAATCGGATTCATTTTTGGTGCCAATGCAATTACTGTTTATGTCCTCGCCGATGTCCTTTCGTTTCTGTTTTACCAGACACCAATAATGCATAAAAGCCTGAATGAACATTTCATTTCACTTTTTATATCAACGAACCCGGAATTGGGCAGTCTTATTTATGCTTTCTTATACCTGGGAGTTTTGTTCTTGCCTGCGTTTTTTTTATACAGAAAAAATATCTTTATCCGATTATAATGTTAGTTTCCGACTATTCGCATTTGCCAATTAATTGCTCCACGGTACCAAAGCTGATTTGTGATAGTTTATGTTCATTTGATTAAACCATTTGGCATGACCTGCCAGGCGGTTTTTGTATTCTTTCCAATTGCCGGTGTAATTACGTGACCAGCCAATTTCAGCATAACCGGGTAATCTGGGGAATAGCATATATTCTATTTCATCGAGATTAGCAACAGTTTCGGACCACAGAGGTGCTTCAATACCCAGCACATACTCAACAAGATTACCTTTTAACAGATCGCCTGCATACCATTTATAAGCTTTCTCAACATCAATATGTCCGGCCCAGTCTAATCCTAATACCGTGGACGAATCGTATTTCATGTCGAGGTATGTAAATTCAGCCGGAGACATAATAATACGCGCTCCCTTATCAATACCCTGCAAGGCATAGTTTTCATGATTCCAGAATTGCACCACGGTACCTGAATCGATTTTTGTTTGTGCTACTTCATCCCATCCAATTAAGGTTTTATCATACTTCGATACTATCTTTTGAACTCTATTCATAAAAATTTGATAATCCTCCGCTGATGTCGCATCGGACTCATCTCCACCAATATGTATATATTTTCCAGGAGAAATCAATGAGATCTCGCGGATTACATCCTCAACAAATTCATATGTTATATTTTTATTGACACAAAGAGAACTGAAACCTACGCGTGTTCCAGTATAAAGCTTTCGGGCCTTACCATCACAATTGAGCTGACTATACGAAGCAAGGGCTGCATTCGTGTGTCCCGGCATATCAATTTCAGGAACTACCTCGATATACTTTGATTTTGCAAAGTTGACTATTTCGGTGAATTGCTCCTGGGAATAATAACCACCAGTGCCCCCTCCTACCTGTGTTTTACTGCCATAATCGGTCAGGTTTGGCCATGATTTGATTTCGATTCGCCAACCCTGATCATCTGTAAGGTGCAGATGAAGTTTATTTAATTTATAGTAGGCCAGATATTCGATCACCTGTTTAACCTCTTCGACACTAAAAAAATGCCGAGCAACATCAAGCATGATGCCCCGGTACTCAAATCGTGGAGTATCCAGGATAGTGCCAGTGGGAATTGCAATCAGATCTGAATTCTCAAAAGTACCACTGTTTTCGATTATGAGCTGGTGCAGGCTCTGAACTCCGTAAAACAATCCAGCAGGTTCAGCGGCTGAAATCACAATATGTTTCGGCCTTATATCCAGCTGGTACCCCTCTATTCCAAGTGTGGTGCCTTGTTCAATGATTTTTAAATAGATTCCGGTTTTCCGAATTTTTTTAAAATGCGTCTGAATTGTGGTTTCGCATGCAGCATTTGCTTCAATTATTTCTGAAAGATGCTGTCCCAGATTTGCAAGGGCTTCATTTTCATTTGACAAAAATAGATTTAGCTTTTTACCAATTTTATAGTGTCTACCCATCATAATGACAGAATCGGGTTGTGGAATAAGTGTGTTTTCTGTTAGGTTAGATTCACCCATATCACTTGAGCATCCCATTATCAATAAAGCAAATAAGGAAAAATAGAAAGAGTTTAACCGCTTATTAATTTTATCCATTTCAACAGATCTTATTTTCTATCAAAGAATACATTTTTTGAACTGGCGCTTAGCGGGATCCCATAAATAATTTTTACATCCGGCCCCATTAATCCCAGCTCCTTAACTGCCATGCCAACAGTATACATAATTCTGTTATCGACACGGTTATCCATGGCAACACTTGCAGCAGAGCCAATCGCAATGCC
>DNTK01000481.1 GCA_003508755.1 Bacteroidales bacterium
TTCAAAAAAAAAGACGTTTTTGAAAAAAAAAATTTTAGAAAAAAATAAAAAAAGGGCTTAGTGGAAAATCCTATTTTCCTTATAATATAAGTTAGGGCATTAAGTTAAATTATGGAGAATTATAATTAAATGGACGTAAGATTACAGCCGAAACAGAGTGAGTTGTTGAGTTTGATATTAGATACGGATTATACAGTAATCGGGTATGGCGGATCGAACGGAGGCGGAAAGTCTGATGGGATGAGGTAAGTTAATATGGGATTGTGTACGATGAAGAAGAAATTTCCTATAAAGACGCTGATATTCAGAAGGAAGTCAAATGATTTGTTGGAGAATCATATTATACCATTTTTCCAAAGGTATCCGGAATTGAACAGATTTTTTAATAAGACAGAAAGGATGATATATTGGGCTGATGGATCCACGACAAAATTTGGGAGTTCTGATAATGAAGATGATATTACGGATTTTGAAGGAAAGGAATATGATTATATATTTGTTGATGAGGCAACGCATTGTACTCAGTATATGTTGGAATATTTGAAAACGAGGAATAGAAGCGGTAATGTTCGTGCAAAATGTATTTATACGATGATTCCAGGTTTCATAGGTCATAATTATATTAAGAGGATATTTATTACGAAAAAATACTTGGATTATGAGAATCCGGATGATTATGTATATCTTCCGGCTCGTGTTTGGGATAATGTGGTTTGGTGTGAGAATATATTGGCAAAAGAGGGCTATACTGTAACTGATTATTATTATAATTGGACGGAGGAGGAGCGGAAGTCATATTGTTTGTTGAAATCTGATTACGCAAAGACCTTGAAGCATTTGCCTGAGCAGAAAAGGAAAGCGAGGTTGTTTGGTGATTGGTTTGTATTTGAAGGGCAGTTTTTCGAGGAATTTAATTTTGATGTTCATGTAGTTCAATCGGAGAATTATTTATCTTATCGGGAATTAAAGAATTTCCAGATATGCGGTTCATTGGATTATGGATCTACTACGTCTTTAATGATGTGTGCTAGGGATCATAACGATAATTATATTTTATTTGATGAATTACATCAAGAGAAAGTGCCTCGTCAGAAGAAAATAGAAGAAACTAAAAAATTCTTGAAAGATCGTGGTATGTTAGATCAGGTTGTTGTTGGTGATACGAATTTATGGCTAAAAGATGCTTTTGATGTGGACATTTCAACAACGGCAGCAATTCAATATATTAATGCAGGTATAAAATTAGTAAAAGTATCGAAAGCGTCTCCGGTTAAAAATAAGGGATATAGGGAGGCTTGTAATGATACTATTGCTGATTTGATTCATTATGAAATGGATCCTAAAAATCCTAGTGACTTTTTAGTACGTCCTAAATTGCTTGTTTATGCGAGGTGTAAAAATTTTCTTGAAACATTTCCGGCTTTGGTAGTTGATCCAAAAAATCCGGAAGATATTTTGGATGGACAGGACGATCACGATTATGATGCTGCGAAAATGGGGATTATGTATTTAAGAAAACCAAGAAAGATACAAACAGAAGATAAACCCAAATGGCTGAAAGAAATGCACGAGAAGAAAAAAGTACGAGTTGATGCCGGATTTATGGGAGTATAAATTAAACAAAGGAGTTAAAAATGATTAACAAAAATCGTAATTTCCAAGTGAGAGACGATCAAACATTATTTGATATGATGAGGTTATACAATAACACATCAGCTCAATTTCAGCCGTTTTATGATGAACAGACTGAATTGTTTGATTTTACTGTCGGAGCTTTACAATGGGATAAGCAAGTTAGAGCTACTTTAAGGAAAGAAAACCGTCCGGCAAATAGCTATAATTTTATTAGAACAATATTAAATGTTGTATTCTCTGTTGAAAGAGATAATAGAAAGAAAGGCAAAGCGTCTCCGAGAACCGGAGGTGATAATGATTTAGCAAATGTTGTTACCCAAACGCTAGATTATTATTTATATCATAGTGGATTTGCGGAAGCTCAAAAGCGAGTTTTTATGGATGCAATTGTAGCAAGATTGGGAGTTTATCATGTTGGTTGGGAGTATAACGGCTCTGAGGATCAGATAGGAAATTTATTTACTAGGGCTGTTGATCCAAGAGAAATGATGTTTGAGCCAAATTATAATGATCCATTATGGAAAGAAAGTGCATTTGTTATGCGAAAGCACTCAATGAATGTAGAAGAAATGCTTAATACATTTGCATTAAATGACGGAGAAATGCAGCAATCAATTATGAAAGAAGCTGCATTATTCTTTGAAAAAGATAGAAAACGGTCTAAATGGGTGACACAAAAACTTAAATCTCTATTTAATGCAGTTTATGAAACGGCAACCGGAGTTGATTCTTACGATGATCATACCAATTATTTGAAATGGTGGGATCCATATACAGGCAAATTTGATGTTCTTGAATTGCACGAAAAAAGAATGGAGAAAAGATTAGTTGTGCCGGAAGGAAATAAATTAGTTGATTTAACTGATGTTTATTCAAAAGAATATGAATCGTTGGAGGGCAAAGCATTTAATGGAATGACTTATGATAACGAAATTATTAACCGTCTAAGGAAAAACTACCAATTGAAAGGTCAAGCAACAGAAGATCTAGTAAATAGACGATTTCAAACAATAGTAATTCCTACTTTTATGCTCAAAGTATCTGAGCAACCATATCCATTTGACTCACCATATTATGTTTACCTTCCTCAGTATTGTTATGATACACATGCCGATCCAATGAAATTGCAATCAATTATGGATGATTTGGTAGATCCTCAGGCGGATTTTAACAAATCCAAATCGCTTATCTTAGAATTATTGGGAAGATATGCGAATAAAGGTTGGATTATGGACGAAAACGCAATATCCGGATTAGAAGATGATTGGAGTACAAATAAAATTGCTCCTTATAGAAGGGTAAGAGCCGGATATATTAATATGGTTCGTCCGGAAGAAGGTCAAACTATTTCTCCGGAATTAGTAAAAATGCCTCTTGAAATGCAGCAGTTAATGAAAGTAATTACTAATGCTGACGATGAAATAAGAGGAAATAGATCAGCCGGAGTAAATTCCGGTAAACATTTCCTTGCAAAAGAAGAACGTCAAGCTAAATCATTTACTTTTGTACTAGAAAATAGAGATATGGCTCAACGTGCTTTATATGAACAATCCCTTGCTTTTATTCAGCATTATGCTACTACTCAGCAAGTAATTAGAGTAGTAAGTGACATAGGAAATGCAAAAGGACAACCTGTTACAATAAATAAATCCGAATTTGCAATTGAGCAAGATAGAATAGTTGAAAGAGTAATAAATGATATAGATGCTTATAAATATGATATTGAAATAACTGATGAGCCTTATTCAGC
>DNTK01000403.1 GCA_003508755.1 Bacteroidales bacterium
GGTTATTTTTCTGCAAGGCAGTTAAGCTTTGGAATTACCGATATGAAATGGCATACCCTGAGCACTAAATTCTACGGTGATGTTATTTCTTTTGAAAACGATGCCATGGAACCCACGACGCTACTGCCCAAAGCCGAGGGCACTGCCATGAGCCCAGCATTTAGCCATATTTTTGCCGGTGGGTATGCGGCTGGTTATTACAGCTATAAATGGGCAGAGGTTCTCGATGCCGATGCTTTTGCATTGTTTAGGGAAAGGGGGATTTTCGATAAGGAAACGGCCACATCATTTAAAGAGAATATACTTTCAAAGGGAGGAACTGAACATCCGATGGACTTGTATGTGCGCTTCAGGGGAAAGGAACCAACAATAGATGCCTTGCTGGAGCGAAGCGGACTAAAATAAAATCCTGTAATAATTGTTTAGTTATTGATTCTATTCGGAAAAATCCTTTTCTATCAGTTTAAAATTAAAACACGCTGCTCTTTTCAACCTTTAATGAAACACTTCATGAAATGCCAAATAATTAATTGAATGGTGTTAAAGTTAGATTTTGCTGAATTTTAACATGGAATATACAATCATTTATTATTATTATTGTTGCCAATTTACATTCGAAATCATTGCGTACTTTATTGATTTAATAACCAGCCATGAATAAATTTATCACTATTATTTTAGCACTACTCCTCTCCGCTATTTCAATAGCCCAGGACAATGACATCCCTGAATATGTTAAATCAGAAAAAGCTTCGATGCTTAAAAAAGCGGCGAATGGCACATCTGCCAATTCTTCCAATTACAACATCATCTATCACCGCATCCATTGGAAAACAGACCCAGCCGTAAGATTTATTGCTGGTAACGTTACTTCTTATATAAAAGCAGTTGAAAACGACGTAACAACAATAGAATTTGACTTGCACAATGATTTAATCGTCGACAGTATTCTTCAAAGAAATCAGCATCTTACTTTTACACATGCTTCAAATGTTATTGCCATTGAACTCAACCAAAGCCTATCGGAGGGAGATTTAGATTCTTTATCAGTCTATTACCAGGGTGTGCCACCTAGCAGTGGCTTTGGTTCATACGCAACTTCAACGCATAACTTCACACCCATTATGTGGACACTTTCTGAACCATATGGAGCCATGGAATGGTGGCCCTGCAAGCAAACCCTAAGCGATAAAATTGATTCTATTGATATTTATATTGAAAATCCAAGCCAATACAGGGCTGCCTCGAATGGTAAACTTATATACGAGCAAATCAATGGAGATAAGCGTACAACTTTTTGGAAGCATCGCTATCCGATTGTAACTTACCTGGTAGCTATTGCTGTTACCAATTATGAGGATTATTCGCATGTTGCCATGGTAAATGAAACCGAGTCGGTTGAGATTTTAAACTATGTGTACCCTGAAAGCAGAAGCAGCGCTGAATCTGCTACTGAGTATACTGTTGATGCCCTTGAATTTCTGAGTCAAAAGTTTATTCCTTATCCTTTTTACAAAGAAAAATATGGTCATGCTCAATTTGGCTGGGGAGGCGGTATGGAACATCAAACCATGAGTTTTATGGGAGGATTCTCCCAGGGGTTAATAGTCCACGAACTTGCTCATCAATGGTTTGGCGATCATGTTACCTGCGCCAGCTGGGAAGATATCTGGGTAAATGAAGGATTTGCTGTTTTTTGCGAAGGTCTTGTAATTGAGGAATTAAACCCAAGCCAATGGCTTCGCTGGAAAATGGATGAGATAAATGCCGTTGTGGAAAAACGTAAGTGGGGCTCTGTTTGGGTAGATGATACAACCAGTGTGAACAGAATTTTTGATTATTATCTGACTTATGTAAAAGGTGGCCAGCTCTTGCATATGCTGCGCCATCAATTGGGAGACGAAGATTTCTTCGAAGGAATAAACAATATGCTCACTAATCAGGCGAGCAGCGGGAAATTTGCAAGTGCTATGGATGTAAAAAACTATTTGGCCGCAGCAGCTGACACAAACCTCGACTATTTCTTCAATACCTGGTATTACGGGCAGGGATACCCGGAATATACTTTCCAGTTGTTAAATGAAACCATTGATTCAATTACTTTTTCTGTATCACAAACCACTACCCATGCATCGGTTGATTTTTACCCAATGCATGTTCCTGTTAACATTGCTGGCAATGGTTCATCTAAAGACATCAGGTTGCATCATACGGAAAATGGACAGGTGTTTACTGTGCAAACAGGGTTCGAACTTCAAACAATTACATTTGACCCGGACTATACCATTGTTGCACCTCATCCTGCTAACATCCATTACACGGTTACCGAAAGCATTGATTTAGGCGAGGGAATTTTAATCTCGCCCAATCCGCTAACCGATTTCTTTATTCTTGACGTTTCGCAAGAAATAACCCTTACCTCTATTGAACTATACGATATTACAGGAAAACTAATGAAATCCTGGTCGCAAAACGAACTTGAGAGCAACTACTTCGATTTAAGTACTCATGCTTCAGGAATTTATCAGTTAAAAATTACAACTCCAGAATCATTTGTGGTAAAGCAGATTATAAAGAAGTAAATCGACATCCTATTTCATTAAAGCCCAGTTCTGATTTTTAGATTGGGCTTTTTTATTTACAACCCATCCCAAAGTTTCTAATATTCGTTAATTAAATGCTTATTTAGGATGTATAGCCTCTTTTAGTGCATAATAAAAAGATGGAATTAAAATTAAACTTAATGTTTCCGAATACCCTGAAACCAGACAATTCGTGTTTGTAGAATGTTAACAGAAAACGTTTTTAAGTTTTTCAACTGCCCTGTATAGACTGAATAACCCTACATATATTGAAAATGGGTGTGATTACCTTGTGAAAGGGCAGAGTGGATTTATTTTACAGCAATATAAACCACACTGGATGCAACAATGCCTCCTAAGACATAATAAATTCTGGATTTTCGAATTCGGTTATTTTCATACTCAAGATGAGCATTTTGAATTTTTATTTGCTCCAGTTCGCGATCGTTTTTATCCAGCTCTCTTTTCCAGTAATCAGCTTCGAAGCCTCTTAACCTAATAGCACTATCTGATTCAATAATGCGCATCTGCATATTTTTCACCAATTCTTTGTACTTCTCAACGCGTAAGGAATCAAATTCCGCCTGAGTTTGGCAGTTTAATAGCTTAACAACCTTACTGCGTGGCATATAAAAAATTACCTCGCGTGATGTATTAGTATATGATTCTTCCGGATTGAGCTTTCCAATGGTTTGCTGTGCATTTGTTGCTTGCAACACGAGCATGAGTGCGGTAAAAACTAGAATCTGTTTCATACGAATACGTTTTACAGGTTATTTAATCTTTCCAGGATTTCATCGTCAGTCAGATCATTATTTGCTTCAATTGCTTTTCGCTCAGCCTCATCCAAATCACCGATTTGATCAGAAATTTTGGCAGAACGATAATCGAGATAATCCATGCGGGCTTTAATAGCCTTAAATTTACTGTCGTATTCTTCTTTCACCTGATTCCATTCCTGCCGCTTAATTCCGTGCTCGGATTCAATTGCTTCAACACGTTCAGAAAGAGGTTCAGCATGAATCAATCGGGATTTAATGGTTGCAAACAGCCCTGCAATACCGGCAATAATAGGTCCCAGACTTACCTTATCGCTAAAAACAAATAATGCGATTATTCCCAGCACAAAGCCTCCAATTAGTATGTATTTTAAAGTTTTTGACATAAGGTTTAAAATTTAAACAACGCCATCAGGTTCATCCCCAACTATTTCTTTCCCATCGCTGGTATATTTCGTAGATTTTACCTTGTCAGATGCAATAGAAGCCAGTATTTTCTTTGATTCGGCTTGCTGTGCAAGGGTTTCTTTTTCGGTTCTATCGCGCTTTTCAGAAATTCTGAAAATTTCTTTCATTCCAAAGATAAGGGCCCATATCGTGGTGTTAAATGTAACCCATTGAGCACCGTTAATTCCCCGTTCGAAGACTTCCCCGCCTACCTCATATGGATTGCTGGTATTATGAATTATAAGCAGCCAGGTAGAAACTGCTGTTGCTGCAATAAGACCCCAAACCTTTACACTGATAAGCGTAAAAAGCAACTTGGAGAAAAATTTGTTCCAGAATCCCTGTTCGCCAAGTAAATAATATTCTTTTTCTTCTTTCATGTCTGTGTTGAATGAGTGAATGATTTAATGCTTAATCCGTTCAAGCAACTAATTATTTATACATTAGTATCCTATGAGGTAAGAGCCAGCAGTTTTTTCCATGTTTGAGGACCAACAATGCCATCAACGACCAAAAAAGTGTCCGCCTGAAATTTACGGATGGCAGCGAGAGTCTTTACTCCAATGATCCCATCTGCTTTACCGCAAGAATACCCTAACTTATTCAAACGTTTCTGGATTTCTGATACAGTTTTCTCCACCTCGGCTGCTGCAGGTAAATCCGATAAATCGTTTCGGTAGGTCTCGATCCATTCCTGTACAACATAACCCGGGCAGGCAGGTTTACCAAAATGATAGTGACCAAATACATCCTGTGATGCAAGACCGAAAGATGCCTTTAAATAGTCCACGATGCCAGCTAAAGATTTTAGTTGCTCAGGGCTTGGCTCTGACGTACCGACAGTATGACCAGGGCCAGCAAAATTTCCTACAAGCATGATACCCACAGAAACAGCATTTTGGCCTTTGGTATGCCATGTAATGCTGGACAATTCGTTTGCCTGGACTATTTCACCATTTTTTCGAATACCATAATGGTAACAAAAATGCGGGCAGCCTTTTGGAGAAATGTGATTGGGCTGAATGTGATAATTATTAACTGCTTCGATGGTTCCTTCACCAAGTTCCTGGTGAATAACAATTTTGTTTACACGGCTTAATTCCCTTGATGACCAGCGCCTTGTGGCATGCCATGGGAGCTCGGCTGTTAGGTTTTTAATTTCCATAATGGATTTGATGAGGATTGAATTTCTAACTTAAGGTGTAGCAAGTTATAAAATTTAATTTATTATTAATAAACATCTGTTTCTTAAATATTCAGTTAACCATTTTTCATTATTAATTGTTATATGTAAAAGCCCTTAAAAAAAACAGTATGAACAATGCGCAACCTGGAATTCCATCTATTGACCTGATGCATGAAGAACAAAAAGTAAATTTCGCATTTAGAACTATGGAGGGTATTCATGCACGAATGGGACATCTCAAGGATGTTCCTCACAGGCATAATTATTACACCATATTATGGGCCAGCAAAGCCTGTGGTCAGCATTTTATCGATTATGAAGAACACCTTATAAGGCCCAATTACATCTTTTTTGTAAATCCCGGACAAGTACACCAGGTTATTACTTTTGGAGAACCCGAAGGCTATGTAATAATGTTTACACGGGAATTCCTGCATCAAAATATGATCAGCGAGGATTTCCTCACAAACCTGGCACTTTTTTCTGATTCTGCAGAAACACCTCCCCTGAAGATTGATGATGTTGCTGCCAAAAAACTTCGTGGAATAGTTTCGAACATAGAATACACCTTTAACAATAAGGAGCCTTTTCGGAATGAACAGTTGGGTGCCTTCTTAAAATTATTCCTGATTGAATGTAACAAGTATGCTCCTTTGCCTGATACCAATAATACTCAAACCTTGCAAGCCGGCGGAATGATTCTTAGGGCTTTTAAAAAACTCGTCGAAGAAAAATTTAACATTTGGCATAAAGTCGGATCCTATGCCGATGCCTTAAACATATCTCCAGATTATCTCAACAATGTAGTGAAAAGTGCAATCGGCAAAACTGCTAAAGAATTTATTCAGGAAAGGCTTGTATTGGAAGCAAAACGAATGGGTGTGCATACCCACCTCTCTAATAAGGAAATTGCTTTTGAGCTGGGATTTGACGATCCCTCACATTTCAGCAAATTCTACAAATCAAAACAGGGCGTTTCTTTTTCAGACTTTCGTAAATCGTTGGAAAAAAGTTTGGTGGCTTAAGACCCAATAAGCCTTAATATTAGAATAACAGGGAACATAAACATGCTTTGCACACTGTTCTATAGTCACGTTGGTAAATATTTCTTTTTATTACAATCATTGCTTTTTTTGAAATACTTTTTCAATCGCTGAATCAATTGGTCTTATTCCCGGATTTTTACATCTCTAACCACGTTTTTGCCATTGAGGCACCATGGTTTTAAGTGTATTTTTGTTTCGAAATTATTAATAAATGAAAACAATATTACATAAGGCGGAATCAAGGGGGCAGTTTGATTATGGTTGGCTAAATACCAAACATACTTTCAGTTTTGCGAGGTATTACGATCCAGACCGGATAGGATTTGGAGCGCTTAGGGTACTTAATGATGATATTGTTCAGCCTGGTGAGGGATTTGGAAGACATCCGCACGACAACATGGAAATCATATCTATTCCCATACATGGAAAGTTGCTTCACCGCGATTCAATGGGGCACGAACAAATACTAAAAACCGGAGAAGTTCAGGTGATGAGTGCAGGAAGCGGATTGTTCCATGAAGAATACAATGGTAGTAAAAACAATCCTGTAAACTTTTTACAATTGTGGATTATTCCGAATGAACTTAACATAAAACCTACTTACGCACAAAAATATTTTGATTCGGAACAAGCACTGAATACCTGGCAAAAGTTAGTGAGTCCGGTTAAAGACAGTGCACTTACTATACAGCAAGATGCAACTATTTCAAGGGTGTTTATTACAGAAGGGCAAGAAATCGAGTATCATCTGCACTCCGAACTAAATGGTTGCTATTTGTTCATGATAGATGGAGCAGTTAAACTTAACAACAACATCTTAAACCCACGTGACGGTTTAGGTGTTTATGACACTCCATCCTTTAAATTAAAAGCAATCAGCGATGCGCATTTGCTAAATATTGAGATACCAATGAAAACAAAAAAATAACACAAATACTTACTTAACCTTTAAAATTATGAAAACAATTAAAAACACACTATTAGCTGCAATAATTCTTGCAGGAACATCGGCTTTTGCCCAGGAGTACACGGCTGATGCAAATGAATCAACCCTTAAATGGACTGGAAAGAAGGTTTCTGGAAAACACTGGGGCATGATTGATGTTAAAGAAGGAAAATTTACCGTAAAAGATAACAAAATTGCTTCAGGTGAATTTGTTATTGACATGACTACCATCACCGTGGATGATCTTGATGGTGAATGGCGTGATAAACTTGTTGGCCATTTAAACTCTGATGATTTCTTCAGCACGGATAAATACAAAACAGCCACAATTAAGATTACTGAGTCAGAAAAATTTGAGAATGGTGTAGCAACAGTTAAGGGAAATCTGACAATTAAAGGCAAAACACACCCTGTAACATTTGATGTAAAAAAGGATGGCAACTCTTACAGCACCACAGTGACTGTAGACAGAACGCTTTATGATATACGTTATGGCTCAGGAAAGTTTTTCGAAAACCTTGGTGATAACATGATAGACGATAACTTTACGTTAGAAGTAAATATCAAAACTATTTAACAGCCAGAAACCAAATATACAGAAAAACCTCAGCTAAATTTATGCCGCAAATCTCTTTAAGATTTGCGGCTTTTTTATTCTACATCATAAGTAAATCTTCGAAAGAATCCCATGAGAGATACGCAGGAATAAATAACAGAACTAACAAGGCCATATATAACAAGAATGGTAAAAAACTCAAATATAATTGCGGAATTTACACTTCCGGTTATGGCAGTTACCCTCATTGATTGAAGGAATATCAGGATTCTGAAAAATACACCGAGATACAGCACGCTTGCCCCAATCAGGTAAAAAGCCCTTCGTTGCCACCCTGCAACCATTGCCCAAACTGATAATGTGAGCAACAACACCGATACCAAAACCATTATTTTAAAATCGAGTGTAGGATATATCCAGCTAAGACACGTTTTATGTCCATAACTAACAACCATTTCGAAGCAACTCGAGAAGAAGTATAGCGATACCAGCAGATCAAATATGAAAATAGCCAGGGCAAAAATCGCTAATGGTACCCGGATGAGCCTTCGGATAGGCTTAAAAAAAATAGTCTGCAGCAGATAAATAAGTGAGACAATGGGAAGTGCAAATACAATTTTTGAATACATACATCACAACTTAAATCCATGCTAAAGTTATGATAAAAATCCAGACAAGGTTTCATATCAGAAATATTCTAATTGTCATTTTGTCAGTAATAAAATCTTAATTTGTGTCGTTTTGTCGTTATTTCCTCCTTGGCATATAAATTGACTTTAGGTAGTCGAATCAAGTTAATAACAAACTTAAAATATTAGGAGGACATAACTATGTTACCAATTGTAAGAAAACACAGAACACTACCAGGAAGTTTTATTGATGAGTTATTCAACGATAACTTTCTTCCCGGATTTTTTAACTGGGATCGCAACTTCGAAGACAGCAATGTACCTGCTGTAAATGTTGAGGAATCAGACAAAGCTTATGTTATTGATGTTGCAGCTCCGGGTCTTGATAAAAAAGACTTTAAACTAACTGTGGATGACAGCACCCTTACCATTTCATCTGTCAAGGAGATAAGCGACGAAGAAAAGAAAGACGGATATCTTCGTAAAGAATTCAGCTACAACACTTTTAGCCGGTCGTTTACCCTTCCGGAAAATACCGATGCAAGTAAAATCAAAGCCTCACATAAAAATGGCGTATTAAGTATAAATATACCCAAAGCCAAAGTGGAAGTACAAAAGGCTTTAGAAATAAAAATTAATTAATAACCCGTGCCAGGGTGCTTAAGAGTAAACGTCCTTAAGCAGGAATTGTAGGACTCTTAAGCGCCAAAGCACCCAAACATTTAACAGAATGGTGCCAATTGTAAAAACATACCGCAGAAACCCTGTTTATTTAAAGAATATATATAACGACGAATATTGTGGAGGAAAAATGGAAACATACAATCAAAAAGTAAACATTATTGAAAGTGAAAATAACTTTCAATTAGATCTGGTAGCACCTGGCTACGACAGAGAAGACCTTAAGGTTACTATCGACAATAATGAATTAACCATTTCATCAGTCGATAAAGAAATAACTAAAGAAGATGTAAAATACATCAGAAAAGAATTTGTTAACCGTGCTTTTAGCCGAACTTTTCAATTACCTGAAAGTGTAGAGGCTGATAAGATTCAGGCTTCGCACAAAAACGGTATTTTAAGCATTACCTTACCCAAAAGAGCAAAAGTGGAAATTCCGGTGCAGGAAATTGAAGTAAAATAAGTTATTGAAGAGTTAATAGTTTTTTCATGACAGAGTTAGTTTATCCCCGGTCCTTTCTAGGATCGGGGATTTTATTTTAACTCTTTCGTGTGTCAGGAATTTCGTTTTAAAAAGTAATAGCTATAGATTTTGTGTCTTATTACAAGAAATATGAAGTAGCCATATCCTAAATCAGGTTAAATGCCTCCTAAATTCCTTGCGGAAAATTATGGAGTGTAGATTATCTTTTTTAGAATAAGCTTACTGGTTGATTGAATTTTCATAAAATATACCCCATGCTGAATATCAAATTCTCCCAGATCAATCTGCGAATAATTTTCTG
Organism: Bacteroidales bacterium; assembly: GCA_003508755.1. Classification (GTDB taxonomy): domain Bacteria; phylum Bacteroidota; class Bacteroidia; order Bacteroidales; family UBA10428; genus UBA10428. The sequence goes on from DNTK01000403.1 coordinate 9,638, forward strand.
TTTTCCATGATGCTATAAGATTTCCATTTAATGAATACAAATCGAACGAAATCATTCCTTTGCCTCTGTTTTCACTTAGCTCTATATTCAGGAATCGAGTCGTTGGATTCGGATATACTTCAACGCCTGTCAGTTCCGGAGTAACAATTGGTGTATTAGCCTTGTTTTCATGATCGTCAGCAAATGGTGAACCATCGATTTTCGAAGAACGAAACCAGTAATTAAAATCATTTGGGTCACCGGTGGGATTCAATTCCTTAGAGATAAGGCTATATCCTTCTCCATCGGCCGATACGGGCCAGGGATTTTTATCATCATAGGTAAACGAC
>DNTK01000571.1 GCA_003508755.1 Bacteroidales bacterium
CTTATATTGTATGCGACCATCCTGAGGCAATCGCTTTTCAGCAATGTCTAGGTTGGCCTGAATTTTAATCTTATTGATTATGGTTTTGTATTCTTTTACAGGTATCAGGTACTTTTCAACCAAGTGTCCATCAATACGTATGCGCACGCGGCATTTATCTTCATAGGTTTCAAAATGAATGTCGCTACTTTCGTGAATGCGGGCATCTTCGATAATAGTGTCGAGGTAATCTTGCTTGTTGCTTAGCTGTTTTGAGTCTTTGGATTGGTTCGGAAAGTATTTCTTCAGGGCATTTTGAAGAACCAGTTTATCGACTTTTTCCAGTTCTATGGCTTTTCCAATAATAATTTCCAATTCGTTTTGCACGGTCTGGGTATCCTGATCTTTGGAAATATACATTGATACCTTTTCGCCGTTAGATGAAAATGGAACAACCTTATAATACCAGGCCTGCCTGGCATCAATCAATCGGCAAGCTTCCATATCAACCTTTATGTACTTAACCGCACTCATCTATAAAGTATGTTTGTTAACCATGTATCGGAAAAAGTTGAATAGGAGCTAAGCAGGTCGATGCTTAGGTTTATTATAATTATACTGGCCATGACTCCCGCAAAGGGTATTAATTTGGTTTTTTTGGTATTATGGCTAATGAGATAATAGAGAATTCCAGTTATGGAAGATACAATTATAAAACCCATGAAATTGATAGGAGAGAAGCATAGAACGGCAACCAATAGAAACAGGATATCGCCCCAGGCAAACTGTTCAGTTAGTTTTTTTCTTTTTATAAGAGAATATACCAACAAGGTACCCAATAATATGGATACAAAAACTACATTAAGCAAAATAGTAACCCATAGCTCGGGCGTCTGCACAGTAGATGCAAAACGGATGCTGGCCAATAGGGCGACGGTGAGCAAGCTAATCAGATGAACCTGATAGTTTTTCATGTCGGTGTAAACCACATGCAGGAGGGCAGGCAGGATTAAGATGGAAAATATGTTCATTAATCGCGTGTAACTTCTTTAAGTTTTTTATCCTGATCGATTTCCCAAACGTTAAAGTTGCCATCGCCATCGAAATCGACTACTGCAGTTGCTCTGGCAAGGAACGTTGTTGCTGAAGCTTCAATAATTTCGATGGTGTAATTTGCTGTACCTCCATTGGTAACCAATATTTCGGGTTCATAGCCAATTTCTTCTAAATCTTCTGAGTACCGTGAATACATGTAAAAGTGTCCCTTTTGCAAGGCATGCACATGCCCTAAATGCATTTGTGCTTCGGTACTTTTGGCTTTAGCAATAAGGGGCATAAGCCGGGGCAATGCCAGCAACACCAATATGCCAATTATTACCAATACCACGAGTAGCTCGGGTAATGTAAAGCCAGGAATCTTCTTCTTGATATTCAATACTTTCATCTAATTTTGCTTAGTAACGATTTGGGGGTTGAAACAGCGTTGCAAAATAGATGTTGTTGCTGAGATATGCAAGAAAAAGCTGGGTAGAGTCGATCTAAATTACTCTTAAATGGCAAAAAATCACCCTCCTAAGCAAAAGATTCAAAGGCCAAGGACGAGCAAAAGAATGCAAGATTAGATAATTGCATAATTATAGTCTGTTCTTAGTCTCCCGGCTAGGGTCCCATCTTTGTATTCGTCATTACGAGCTGGTGGAATAATAAAACTGATGAGTAAAGGTTTCTTTCATAAGCCTGCCGGCCGAACGCAGTCAGCCAGATAATCTTGTTTTTCAAAACAACATGTCTGCTGCACATAAAGCCTTTCTGCACTTGTTTTGTCTGTAGCACCTTGCAAAAGATCCATCTATATCACGTCATTACCACGAAGGTGGTAGCTGAAGCGTAGCGGAGTTCACCGAAGCTAATCACGTGCTTTTTCATCCTTCTCTCCAACATTTGTAATGTGTAGCATCGTCATGTCATCCCTTCCCGACAGCTATCGGGAGGGACGGATTAAGAAGCATGCAATTTCGAAGATTCAGAAAAGCACTAAGCCAATTCTTTCCCCGCAGAGGAAATAGGAAAACCTTTGCACAGCATACTACTTTGAGGAAGGGGTAAAAACAAATTGCCAAACTTAATAAACCCACTCGCACGCTTATATAAAGCGTGCGGAATCTTTTATATCCGGTTTATAAAACCTGCCCTACTGCATAAGGTTAAAGATGTGGCACGGTTCACAGAACCGCGCCAGTGGGTCGAGCTTACAAATTCAAATAAGATAATCATTATTATATCTTCGTTCACAATTCATTATATCTAATATCTATGGTACACAAACCTTATCGTTCAAACATATTAATACCTTGCCCCTTCCTAATCCTCCCTGGAAGAAATTACATTTTATTTGCTAATAAACTCGTTTAATGTAACCCTCTACTGAATTAATAATAAATAACTCTCCGTCGGTATTAACTTCGATATCATTTTGTGTAGAGGAAGAGCATAAGTAAGAACTTCCATTTTGCATAATCCTTAATCCACCAAATAGGGTTGTCTCATTTAAATCAATATTTTCTAATATTTTTCGATCACCCGATTCATCAATGATTATAATTTCTGATGGTTTTGCAAGATCCCACAAATCACCATTCTTTGCGTATTGAGCTGCTGTTTTAATGAACATGAAATCATTCTTGGCAAAACAAATACCTGATGGGGCAGCAATGTCATCAGCCCAAATCTCTAGCTCATTGTGTATATTAAGTCTGTAAATAATTTCACAATAGGGCATTGCAATATAAAGGTTATTCTTTGAATCGAATGCCATATCATAGGTCATGGATGATTCGAAACCATAGTCACTTGTTCCGTTATAATCATAGTAATCCGGGAATTCAAAAACCTTCTGGTGACTTCCATATTCATCAAATTTCCAAATTATTGGTGGTGTAGTTAGTGTTTGATCTGAATATTCAGGAGCTGATATTGCAAAAAGCTCATTATTATTATTTGATTCCAGATCCAATATCCTTAAATCATCAAGTCGAATGATTCCTCTAAATTCTAAGGTTTGTCCATTCACCTTAAATTTTTGCATATTCCACTTATCAAAATAACTTGAAACATATAAATAATCATTCACATACTCCAACTTAATTTGAAGAATGCTTGGAAGGGCTCCATCATTACTATTTAATGTCGTAATTGACCATTGGTTTGTATAATCATATTTCCCATTAAACAATGAATAATTAACTGCTTTACTTAACTTTAAGTTGCTAAATGTTAAATATTCCGATTCCATTATTTTGTTTTGAATGTCGATATCATAAAATGGCGTTTTAAATGTTAAAAATGTTGATTCGTTAATAAATTCCAAATCATGTATTAGCCTGCGATTTAAATAGACATCAGATATATTTGTATAGGTAGGTCTATTAACCATAATGCTGATAGAGTCATGGTTAATATTCCCCCAATAATCAGTAACTGAGCAATAAATCATATAGGATCCTTCTTCAAAAGGCGCCTCCCATTTTAATTGATTAGTATTTAAATCCTCCTCCAAGTGAGAATTGCTCGTAATTAAAAATAACTCCCCTCCAGTGCAGCTCCAATCAAAATCTAATATATCATCATCATACAACCCTGAGCTGCATTCTAAATCTATACTGGTGCCGACAAGTATAGATGTCCGATTAGTATTTATATTTAGTAAAAGATTTTCAGGAGTTGAAAACTCCTCCTCAGGAATAATTATTTCCTCCTCCTTTTTACAAGATGGATTTAATAATACAAGAATAGTCAGTGTTATGATTGAAAGATTCCTAATTTTCATTTCAATAACTTTTTTTGTTTTAGTTGAATTTCCAAATGCTTCATCAGTTTAACATCTATCATTTTAATGGAAGTTAAATCTAATTATAATTTTTAAATGAGTGATCTCACTCTTACAATTAGCTTCTAATATAC
>DNTK01000313.1 GCA_003508755.1 Bacteroidales bacterium
CATCAGCAGGGTGGTATTCCCTGTTGGGCATGTGTTCATTTTTTTCGTTGGTCTCGACTTTTAACCAACTGCCTCTGGAAAACTTATATTCGATGGATGAATCCAACAGCATGGCAATAGAATATTTGCCATCGAGTTGTTTATGCAGCATGTATCTTAAATCATGAACTTCCCAATTATTAAATGTTCCACAAATGTACAAGGTATCCTCCTCAGGTGTTGTAGTCGGAAGCGACTCAATTACAAAAGTAACCTTAGTTTGACTCAAAAGAAGTATGGGCAGAACTGTAAGTACCAGTAAAAATCGCAATCGTTTTGACATACCATGCAGATTAAACCAGCTCCATAAAAAGCCAGTTGAAGCTTTAATGCAATTATAACTTAAGGTTTGCAAACTTTTGTAAAAAATTAATTTTATGCGTTGACTTAAATCATTGACATTGAAAAAACATCTTTTTAAGTCTGGTTAAAAATAATAAACTATTCCTTAAAAAGCACCATTGTTTCTCTTTCTGGATGATTCACATCAAGTCGGCTTTTAATTATCTGCCGAAAATGTTCGTGCTAATGGAAGGTATGTCAGACTGTTAAACCTTTTTCAAGTAAATATCGCCAGAGCTTTTTAGCAAAAAAATATGTGCATTCATCCTCAATAATGGCTAACTTAACAAAATAACCTTTTCTTGTAGTTGAAATGGTGTAACTTGTAGAGTAACATTATTGTAGTTCAATTAAAATCATTTATGTTTTGCTATACAGAATAGTTAATAAATCTGCCCTTTTGCTTTTTCAGATTGTGGTACATTTCTATTCCAACATAGTGCCTGTGGTAAGAGGAAAATTTTTCTTTCTCCCCAATTATTAAGTGTATTTTTAACCTAAATATGAATACTATGAAAAGATTAAGATTTACAAGTTTTTTAATGATTGCCATTGCATTAGCCATTACTGTTTCATGTAGCAAGGATGATGACTCAGGCAGTGATAAGTATCCAGGTGTGCCAACGGGTGTAATTGTACCTATAGAAGAAAGAGCCTTTGTTTTGACAGGTATGGATGACTCCGGCATGAAAAGCACAGAATTCACAGCCGAAGACATGAAATTTTGGAAGTTTGAAAAGTCAGAAGTAAAAGTAAGTGGTTGTGGAATGTCCGAAACTTATGACAACCTTGATTATTTTGAGCCTACTGATGTAGTAGAATTGGCTTTTACTCCCTCTGGTGAGTTGTGGCAACGCTTCAATGGGAATGTTTCGAATACTTATGCCACGTGGGAATGGTCGGATGCAAGCAAGTCGGGTATTTACATTAGTTCGCTTGGTAACATTGAATTTGAATTTACAGAGCTCAATGAAAACCAGGTAGTATATGCCAGCAAGCAAACTGGAGCATTTGAAGAATGCTCAAGTGTAACAGCTATTACCTACGAAGTGCTGAGTCGCTAAATCTGCGCACATTTTAACGAATTTAAGAGGTGGCCTTCAAAAGGCTGCCTCTTTCCATTTAGAAAGATCTCAATCTGGTAATCTGCCACAAAATATCAGTAAATTGCAGGTTGCAAAAAAAACAGATTAAAGCATAAACTGAGATGTACATCAGCCGAAAATACTTTCTGATGATTAGTTTATTATTTTTTTTGGTTCCTTTCTCGGCGCAATGGAGGCTGCTACTCTTTGGTGAAAAGACAAAAGGAACTGTAGTGCGGTATGTAAATAGAAACTCAAGAGAACTATACACCACCGATTTATACACCCGATTCTCGGTTATACGGTTTGAAACACCAAACCGGTACTACGAAATAACCGGACCCGAAGATGTAATTTATCCGCTAGGTAAAACCATTACTCTCTACTATGATAAAGGAAATCCTGAAAAAATAGTTTTGTTTTCATTTACAGGATTATTTTTCTCCAATAAGATGATTGTGCCGGGCGTCTTATTGCTCATGTGGTTTGCCTTTTACATTACTATGCGGCAATTGTACCCACATCCTCCATCAATAAACAAGAACCAGGTCAAAGGACCAGGAGGCTATCTAAAAAACAACAATTCAAATAAAATTGAAAAAGAATAACACTAAAAAGGTAAGGGCCTGCCACTTGATGTGAGGGTATCGATAATAATGTTTGGTGAACCTTTATATAATATATTCCCGGAGTTATAGATTTCCACCCACAGATGATCCACCACGTTCACTTTCATATCAATTACTGAGTAGTTATGTACCCTCGCTTTTTTACACTCAAGATCTTGCATATCAAATAACCCGGTATTAAAATTCATAAAAAAGGCTGCCCCGGTTTTCCCTCTGAATACATAACTTCCTCCACTGTGTTTATTGATATAAAAGTATACCGATGGTGCATTAAATACTAAATCTGCCTCCGAAATATTTGTCCGCACCGTAAACTTAAACTCATCAGATATACTATCAGTAGAATAAAAATTCGACGCTTCGAAAACATTTAACTCATCAATATCATCGATATGAATACGCAAATCAGGCTTATCGATATCACGCCGCCAAAAGCAATTGTTGTAATTATAAATACCAAGGGTTGTGTCGGAAAAAACATATTCAATATCTTCCAAAGCCAGTTCCGGGGCAATGGCTTCAATGAAAAATGCAGTATCCTGTACAAGCTCTATATTAAATGTGCCGTGTACTTCAATAACCGAAACACCTTCAAAATAATTCGTTTTTTCCCTGGTACCGCCTTCCTTCCTGAAACAGCCATCCAATGTGCAGCCAGCTGATGTCAGAAACATCGCCACTAATAAAATCACCTGGTTTATTTTTTTCATTTGCCCTTTGTATTTATCCTGTATCCTATCCCCCACTCAATAAAGTCTGCAACAGTATTGTGCGCTTTTAAAGTGAGATTTAACATGACAGAATTATTTAGTGCATAGCGTAATCCTATTCGACTGTAAACCGGTCCGTGCCTGATATATTTATACGACAAATAATGACCTGCATTTAATAAAATAAACATATTCCCATAGCGCGCCCGGAAACCAATATGAGCACCAAGCTGATAATTTACCGAGTTATCGGGTTGAGTATTTTGAAAATACTCGCGATGCTGTGATAATGATCCATCATAAAACCCGTCAAAACCAAAGCCAAAAGCATACTTTGAGGAATAAGCGTAATAATAATCTGCTACTATTGAGGATACCAGAAAGACCTCTTTTCGCATATTGTCGTCACGTTTTCCTCCTGTATTTAAAAAGAATTCGATAAAGTGTTTGCGATAGTCAAACTCCGGAATAGTTCTTCTTGGCTGGGTGTAGGGTTTAATACTATAGAGCCATGCGGCTGATAAGGTAATGGTATTAATCCCCAGATTTGGAGTTCGCACTTTGCCGTTAGAGCAATGTGTAAGCTCCAAAGATGCTTTAATATCGTTATTCTTGGTAATGCGGTAACGTCCGATAAAATCCAATCCTATATAGACGTTATAGGATGAACTTACCACATGATTTAATGGGTTTTCATACGGGTCATAGGTTTTTGAAAAATAGCCCAGCCCAAAATCAACCTTGTAACTAAAGGTTGCATTTCGCCGGGGTACATGAAAAGGAATGTCTATAAAACCAAAAAAGGCATGCAGATTTCCAAGTATCTCCGGATTACCGAGGTTAGTGTAATTATACCCTATGCCGTATTTGGGATTTCTGTAAAGTTGCTCCCATTGATGTCGTCCCTTTGA
>DNTK01000376.1 GCA_003508755.1 Bacteroidales bacterium
ATCGAAGGAACATTACCCGGTAAAAGAATATATCCATCCGGATGTTTTTAAACGTTTGCAGGAAGCAGGTCTGAAAATGGGATTTGCACATGTCGAGAGCGGACCACAGGTGCGTTCGTCGTACCATGCCGAACGTCATGTGATAGTTTAAAAATCTTCTTTAATATTAAAGTTTAAAATTTATCCTGATCTTTTATTATGGCCTACCCTTCGGAATATATCGACTTGGGACTGATTGAATATAAGGAAGCATGGGAGAAGCAAGAAGCTTTTAATGAGGAAATCAGAAACAACAAAAACAAACAATCATCCCTACCCGGAAAACTGATTTTTTGTGAACATCCGCATGTCTATACCCTTGGACGGAGCGGCGAACAAAATAACCTGCTCATTAAGGATGAGTTCCTGAAAAAAATAAACGCTACCTATTACCAAAGCAACCGAGGCGGTGATATTACATATCATGGTCCCGGACAAATTGTTGGCTATCCTATTTTCGACCTGGAAGCGCTTAATATGGGAGTGAAAGATTATATCCATAAAGTCGAAGATGCTATCATTTTAACACTAGGCGAGTATGGGATTGTATCGAGTCGCCTCGATGGTGCTACTGGGGTTTGGCTTGATGCAGGCACTCCAAATACACGCAAAATATGCGCCATTGGTGTAAAGATTAGCAGGTATGTGACCATGCATGGATTCGCCCTAAATGTGAATACCGATCTTAAGTATTTTAGCTACATAAATCCATGCGGCTTTATCGATAAAGGTGTTACTTCAATGGAAAAGGAATTGGGGGAAAAACTTGATTTCGAAGAGGTTAAGTCGATTCTGCGTAAGAAAATCGAATCCACCTTTCTCTTAGATGTTCAATGAAGTACTTGAATACTTCGGCAGCTGGTTTAGCTTTTCCTGATTACTTTTATATCAATTTTATTTCCTGTCTTCAAAATCAGGATACCGTAAAAATGATGGCAAGGAAACCTCTGTTTTGGCTTCTTCTATTGAATTCGATGTTGCAAGGTTCAGAGAAATATTAATTGAAACAGGTTGCTATCTATGTTTTTATTGTATGCTTTTTCCAGGGCTCCGAAAGAAAAGACATCCCATCATTCTTTTTGGATTAGCCTGAGCCCTGTAGGATTCTCTGTTCTGTATTACATTTTTACATTCTAAAATAATAATTAGAATGACTTGCAGATAAGGCTCGCGCCTGAAGAAGTTTTGAACAGGGGCAAGAAATGTTACTTGCCTTGCCTTAAATTTTATACTTTTGTGCGATGGGGTATTCCCATGAGGCAAGAGCTGCAAAATTCAAAAAGTTAACAATCGAGGGTTCACGAGACAATGGAAAAATACTGGAAAATAAGAGAGAAGGCAGACTCGGAACTTATCGATAAGCTATCAGGCGAGCTTAATATTAATCCTGTTTTAGCAAACTTACTTCTGCAACGAAACATTTCAACTTTCGAAGAAGCAAAGGAGTTTTTCCGGCCCAGCCTTGAGCAAATGCACGATCCATTTTTAATGAAAGATATGGATGTGGCGGTCGAAAGACTGGTGAGCGCCATAGCTAATAATGAAAGTATTTTAGTTTATGGCGATTATGATGTAGATGGTACAACCTCTGTATCGCTGGTGTATTCATTTCTTAAAAAGTATTATAACAATATTGATTACTATATCCCCGACCGTTATAGCGAAGGATATGGTATTTCTTTCTCAGCCATCGATTATGCAGCCTTACACAAAGTTAACCTCATCATTGCACTCGATTGTGGCATTAAAGCTGTTGAAAAGATTAAATACGCTGCAGAACGGAATATCGATTTTATTGTTTGTGACCACCATACGCCTGGCGAAATTCTTCCTAAGGCGGTGGCTGTTTTAGACCCCAAAAGAGCCGACTGCTCCTATCCTTATAAAGAACTTTCCGGATGTGGTGTTGGTTTTAAATTCATGCAGGCTTATTCGATGAAGAAAAATCTGGGTTTGGATAGCCTGTTAGAACACATCGATTTAGTAGCTGTGAGTATCGCTTCTGATATTGTTCCCATTACAGGCGAGAACCGTATTCTTACGCATTTTGGATTAAAGAAACTGGAGGAAAATCCAGGTACCGGGCTGCACACCATTAAAAAGAAATCGGGCATTGAAGATAAGGCTCTTACAGTAGAGGATATCGTGTTTAAAATTGGCCCGCGAATAAATGCTGCAGGAAGAATGGAGTCTGGTAAACAAGCTGTTGATTTGCTTATCTCAGTGAACGAAAAAGAAGCTTCTGTGCTCTGCGACAAACTCAATGCACATAACGACGAACGCCGAAATATCGATAAAAACATTACAGAACAAGCTGTGCATGAAATTGCCCAGCTAAGTCATAAGTTTAAATACTCCACTGTACTTTACAATCCCAATTGGCATAAGGGTGTTGTTGGTATAGTGGCTTCCCGATTAATCGAAACGTATTACCGCCCGACCATCGTGCTTACCCAGTCGAATGGTTTTGCTACCGGATCGGCCAGGTCGGTCAATGGATTTGATTTATACGAGGCCATAAACGACTGCTCTGACTTGCTGGAGAGTTTTGGTGGGCATATGTATGCCGCAGGCCTCACCCTGAAACCCGAAAATGTTCAGAAATTCAAAGAACGTTTCGAGAAGGTTGTCAGTGAGCGCATTACCTCCGATCAGCTAATTCCTCAGGTAGAAATTGACGCAGAACTTAACTTTTCAGATATCGATGATAAATTTTTTAGGATCCTGAAGCAATTTGCACCATTCGGACCTGGCAACATGAATCCGGTTTTCTTTGCTGAAAATGTTGTTGACAACGGCACAGGCCGACCTGTTGGTACCGATGGGGAGCATCTAAAGCTAAATTTATTACAAGAGAATGACCCGTTTAAAAATATCCCTGCCATTGCCTTTGGGCAAGGTAAAAAGTTTTCAAAAACAGTAAACGGTAAAGCTTTTGATATTGCTTATGCCCTTACAGAAAATCATTTTAGGGGTCGCACAAGCTTACAGCTAAATGTAAAGGATATTAAAACTGATGGCTAAAATAATCCGTGCAGTAAAATGAAGAAAGGAATTGCTAAATATGCTCTAAGCCTCTTTTTGTTTTTCTGTGCTTATCCGTCTACCATCGCTCAAAATATTGCCATTCTAAAAACCTCTAAAGTATTTATCGAGCAAAAGGATAAACAACAGCTGCAGGAAAGCGAACTACAGATATATTGGATAATTGACCGTAATAACAATGAACTCCGTATTGTGGATGCCAGAAAGGTGCATGTGGTAAAATTGCAGGAATTAGAAAAAATTGATAACTCCGTTTGCAATCTGTCGTATATCCGCTATTCTTCGGACCATGAAGAAGTGAAAAGCTTTTTTATCGATATGTTTTTTCCCAATACAAGAAACGAGCTAATATTTGTGCGCCTGGTAAAAAAAGTCGATGACGGGCTTAATTACTACATTACAAATAAAGAAAAAGATCTTATTGATTGGTTCTCTTGCAAAAATCCAAGCACTTAACAAAAGTATTTCAGCTCTTTAACTAAGAAACCTGCCCGGCCACAATCTTTTGTACTTTTTCCAGGAGTACATCATAGCTTAGTTTTTCGGGGTAAACCGGTTTCATGAATTTTATAGACACCCGCTTAAAGAGCCTTGGAAAGATGGATCCTCGTGGCATGGCCACATGCGCCCCACTTATGGCTACAGGCACAATTGGAA
>DNTK01000180.1 GCA_003508755.1 Bacteroidales bacterium
CAGAGCTCGATGATCTGCAGCATAAGGTTACCCCGCTCGAAGATGAGATAAAAATACTGTTGCTCCCCTCCGATCCGGAAGATACTAAAAATACAACTTTGGAAATTAGGGCAGGCACAGGTGGCGACGAAGCAAGCATATTTGCCGGAGATTTACTGCGCATGTATACCAAATATTGCGAATCGAAAGGCTGGAAAACAGAAATAAGCAGTGCCACAGAAGGAACCTCGGGTGGATTTAAAGAGGTTATTCTGGATGTTAAGGGGCAGGGAGCCTATGGCATTCTTAAATATGAGTCAGGCGTTCACAGGGTCCAACGTGTTCCTCAAACAGAAACGCAGGGACGTGTTCATACCTCAGCAGCCACTGTTGCTGCCTTACCTGAAGCAGACGAATTCGATGTTGAATTGAGAAACGAAGACATCAAGCGTGATGAGTACTGTTCTTCAGGCCCTGGAGGGCAATCGGTTAACACCACCTATTCAGCTATACGACTCACACACATCCCATCTGGTATTGTAGTCACCTGCCAGGATCAGAAATCGAAATTAAAGAACCTCGACAAAGCCATGAAAGAATTGCGCACACGACTCTATAACCTGGAATACCAAAAACGCATGGATGAACTGGCAGCAAAAAGAAAAACCATGGTTTCGACAGGCGACCGTTCAGCAAAAATCAGGACCTACAATTATCCACAGGGACGTGTAACCGACCACCGTATTAACCTGACACTTTACAACCTGCAGGCTATCATTAATGGCGACCTGACCGAAATAATTGAAAAACTTCAGATGGAAGAAAACGCCGAACGTCTGAAAGAAAGTGGAATGGTTTAAAAAACAGTGCTTAAGCCTAAAAACACTAAATTGCTCAAGAAAAATATAAAGCACAAAAAAAAATGACATATAACGAGCTGGTTAAGCAGATTAAAGTGAAAAAGAGTTTTTTATGTGTGGGGCTGGATAGTGATATCACAAAGCTTCCCAAACATTTAATCGAGCTCAAAAGGCCGGTTTTTGAATTTAATAAGGCCATCATTGATGCTACTGCTCCATATACCGTTGCCTATAAACCCAATCTTGCTTTTTATGAATCGCGTGGTATCGAGGGCTGGAAAGATCTGGAGGATACCGTTTCTTATTTGAAAAAAAACTACCCCGATGTGTTTTTAATTGCCGATGCAAAACGAGGTGATATCGGCAATACCTCAAAAATGTATGCCGAAGCATTTTTCAAGCATTTAAGTTTCGACGCGGTTACTGTGGCTCCCTATATGGGTTCAGATTCGGTTCAACCCTTTCTGGAATTCGAAAGTAAATTTGTGATTCTATTAGCATTAACTTCAAATAAAAGTGCTGCCGAATTTCAATATTTCTCAAACAAGGAAAACCAAAGCCTATTTCTTGAAGTAATTCAAAAAGCCAATGAATGGGCAAATGAGGAAAATATGATGTTTGTGGTTGGTGCTACAAAAGCATCAATGCTGGTGAAAGTCAGGGAAGCTGCACCAAAGAATTTCCTTCTTGTCCCCGGAGTTGGTGCTCAGGGTGGGTCTCTTCAGGAAGTAGCAAAATATGGAATGACTGCCGACTGCGGATTATTGGTGAACGCTTCTCGTTCGATAATATTTGCCGGAAGCGATGAACAATTCGCAATAAGTGCTGCTGCTGAAGCTAAAATCATGCAGCTTGAAATGTCAGAATTATTAACCTCCAAAGGTATCTTTGAGTAATTTCAAAAAAACAGGTAGTAGCCAATACTTTAAACCATTTGGAAGGTTTTTAGTTTTATGAGTATTAATATAGAACTTAGTTTGTTTTATATCTATGCTATTTTTTACTGATCAGGTATTTAGAAAAAGTTTAGATTAAAAAAATACAACTCAGCTTAAAATATTTCGTTATTAAGAATACACAAAACTACTATTCTATGATAAAAAGGCTGGCTCTACTGGCAGTATTCATATCATTGCAAGCTGTCTGTGTTAATCTTTCCGCCCAACCGGAATTCAAATATGGATTTGGAGGTGGCGTAAATCTCTCGATGGTTTCAGAACAATCGTCCTATCCCCTATTTGTAGATATCTCAGGAAATAACTATACCAGCAAATACTCGGGATTAGGTTCTAACCTTGGTAACCAATACTTCTTTCATGGCGAGCTATGGTTTAAAAATTTTATTGTTGCCATTAAACCGGGCTCATACACATACAAGTTCAGTAAAACAGACGAAATTGTTTTCAATACGGCCCCTATGGAGCAAACCAACAACTATTTGCTTCGATATGTGCAAATACCCATTGAAGTAAAAAAGGCTTTTGGACAGGGAAGTTTTAAGCCTTTCATTGGTGGTGCAATTTCTTATGGCCATTTGTTACAAGGTGGTGATGGCACCTTTACTTTTATAAAGCCACGGTTTGCGGCATCGCCTGTGGCAGGAGCATATTATTCCTTCGATAAATTTGACCTGGTATTAACCGGAGGTTACAACTTTGGCCTGCACACGATTACAAAAAAAACAAGCAGGTATAACACAGGTAGCGATACTCCCTATTCGCAGAGCGATATAAAGCTTAACGATTTACATATTTCTCTTTCTGTACTTTTTGCTATCGGACAAAAAGAAAGCAAAGGGGCCCTTGACTGTCCACCCCCAGGTCAACGTTTCAAAAACCAAAAAACCAGGAAACAAAAAAGGAATTAGTGACTATGAAAAAATCTATTCTACTTTTTATAAGTATCGGAATACTTGCTAGCTCTTGCGAGATCAACCAGAAAGAGGTAAATCCAACGGATAATTTCGTAAAGATTTTTAATCATCCGAACGAAAGCTTTTCATATTATGTTGAAAGTGTTTACCAATTAAATGATGGCTACCTTCTATTATCAGGATTGAAAAATGCTGAAGAGAGCCTGAATGAATTTCCCACCACATCGCTAATTCGAACCAATGAGATTGGTGACCTGATGTGGTCGGTAGAACTTGATTGGCGAGCACCGGTTGGAAACCTGATAAATATAGATGGCAGAATAGGCTTTGTTGCAATGAATGCAGGCGATAACGCTTACTTTATTGAAATAAATACCGAAACTGGTGATGTCTCTGCCAGCATTGCGCTCAATATCAATATGCCTTTGGCTGCTGAAGTTGTTGCGAATGGCAATCTGGTTGTACTCAGCTACGATTACGTTTCCTGGAGTTCGGTTGTTACGGTGTATTCATCTGAGTTAACCAGGTTAAACTCCGAAAAGCTGCCTGTAGGCGAGGATTTAGTTATACCCATACAACGTCATTTAAATAAGAGTAGCACCATATACCCCTTCTTTATTGGCAACTGGCAAAACGAAAGCCTGAGCGGCTTCTTTGTAAATTGTTTATACAACTATACACTGGGCGTTCGGTTTTTCGGCTCGGATGGAAGCAGTACCGGTGGCTGGATATATTCACACCAGATAGAAAACGCTGTAAGCTCACTGATACATAAAGAAGATGATAGTTATGCTATTACCCGCTATTTTAACAGAAAAAACTTCTTAAACCCTACCATTGAAGTAGATGTTACCTCACTTCAAAATTTTAACGACTCCACACAAAACCCTTTACCTGAATTAGTAACGGACGCCAAGGTAAGCAGCATGAAGGCTTTATTCGGAGAAGCAGAATACATGTTATTTGCCAGCACGAGCAATTCTAACTCCCTGGTTATATACAAATATGCCCTTGACAATGATGAACTGCTAAAAACAGTTGAAGTAGGATTTGCCGATAAAATTGAGGTGACACAAATTATTCAGGACCCCGAGGATAGAGGAATTATAATTCTTGCACAACTTCATGTGATTGGAAGATACCAGCGACCAGTATTGATAAAAATTCCTGCAAAAGATTTTGAATAAAAAAAGCTGCATGGAATCCATGCAGCCTTCTTTATAAAGATATAAATTTCTTAAAACTTAAGACCAATCATAATTCTTAGACTATTCGTCTGAATCTTAGCATCTTCCAGATCAAGATTCATGTCTCCTGTATAAGTACCTTTACTATTAATTCCACCTGCTACATATTCAACTCCAACATTAAAAGCTCTTACTCTAAAAGCAGCCCCAATAGCATGTGAAAAACCAAATCCGGCATATGCAAAAGTTTCATCACCGGTAACCAGAGTAGATACCAATGCTGAACTCATAACAGTAGGTCTTAGGTTATAATAAGCATCAATAGCCATCCCATCAGCTACAACAATTGTTCCAACAGGACCTAATTCAAGGAAAGTAAAATCAATGGCAGCACGACCAAAGTCAGTACCATCGACTGTTCCACCCTTAGCAGCAAGCGAAACATCTACCCAATTAACCATTAATCCTAATCCATATTGATCACTAGGGTTAAAATACCAACGGTTACCAACCTGAATACCAAATAAGGTTCCGAACTTAAAATCATCTGAAATTTCCGCATCACTTTCTGCTCCATATGTTTCTGAAGGAAAACCTATTACAGCATTAACACTAAAACCATTACTTAATGTTCTGTCTTTTTGAGCAAAAGAGTTAGACACCATTCCAACTACCAGAATCATTGCAAAAAGAACTCCAATTTTTTTCATAATTAAATATTTAAGGTTAGGTAAAAAATTCGTTTTAAATCTGTGCAATATAAAACTAATCTTTTTATTGCGATAATTCTGATGCTTAAGTTATATGAAAATATTGCCAACCCACAAAACAATATGATAAATAGTTCAATGCTTTACATAAAAAAGCAGGGATAAACCAAGAATTCTGCAAGGTATTATTCAATGCTTTTTTTATTTTTTAACAAAGCTTGCAGTAAAGAATTTATTGCCAGCTCTAACCTGCACCACATATTTTCCGGCAGAAAGCGAGGCCGCATTCAGAGGTATTCTGTTTACTCCATACCTGCCCTCGATCTCGGCAGACAACACCCTTTTCCCTTCAACCGAATATACATAAGCTTTTACGGGTGCAGTTTTTTCCAAAAAAAACTGCAGTTTAAAATCGGACGAAACTATGTTAGGATACACCGATAGCTTTCCACTGTCTTTAGAGTTAATCGTTTCATGGGTGCCGGTGGCACCTTTAATTAAATCAAGTTTATTCCCAACCCATTCGTTAAATCCGGTAGAAATAAGGGCTTCATCACTGGCTCCAAACCAATCCTGCACCACCGATGTATATATCTGGCGATAATCGATATTGTATTTCAGGTTCCCGCCCTGCAGATCGGTTAAATCAGGATTTACACCATGAATTCCTGCATTTAATCCTGTTCCAAATAAAAGAACAGGAGTAGATGTACCATGATCGGTACCATAACTATCGTTTGAATAGGCTCGTCGTCCAAATTCAGTGAATGTCATCGATAGTACTTTATCATCAATACCCTGGCCATTTA
>DNTK01000018.1 GCA_003508755.1 Bacteroidales bacterium
TCCATCCAATAAAAATAAAAGCACCATCAGATTCAATATCCTTTAGTTCTTTCGTTTTTAAATCTTCCACAGTAACAATTACCTTGTCACCTTCCTTTTTAAAACCGCGGGGTTCATGCTCCAGTACAAATTCTATTTTCTCGTTTGCAAAAGCTTTTTCCTGCGCTTGTTTATTTGCCTGCAATTTATCGAACTGATGCACTATGGTGACTTTACTTGCAAATTTGGAAATAAAGTCGGCTTCTTCTACAGCTGAGTTTCCTCCTCCCACAACAATAGCATGTTTATCAACAAAATACTTTGCATCACAGGTAGCACAGTATGAAATACCGTTCCCTTTAAGTTCTTTTTCGCCCGGCACATTCAATAGATTAGGCGTAGTTCCTGTAGCAATAACTATTTTTTTTGCTTTTATTGTCTCATACTCATCAATGACAATTTCTTTGTTTTCCAGATCGACCTTTGTGACGTCAACTGCAACCTTGTATTTTGTTCCACACTGCTTGGTTTGCTCACTCATATAATGCGAAAGCATGTATCCGGGTTGTGGGTCAACAAAACCAGGATAGTTTGAAATCTGATGTGTGGTAGAAACTGCACCTCCTGGCAAGCCTACATCAATTAAGACCGCATTAATACGCGCCTGACATAAATAAAGTCCGGCAGTAAGACCCCCAGGACCGCCACCTAAAATGGCCACATCGTATTCGCTCACCTCGGGTTTAATGGATGATTTTACTTGATCAACCTTTTCCTTTCCTACAAGAAACTTCATACCCTCAAATAGTTCCTGTCGCTTTATTCCACCGGCTAAACGAACACCTACTTCTTTGCCATCTTCAAAAAACAACACGGTAGGAGAACCTTTTACTCCAAGCTTTTCAGCTAGATCTCTGTTTTTCTGACGGAAGATTTTTATGAACTTTACACCCTCTTTTTCAAATAGGTTAGCAACACTATCAAATTTGGGGGCCAATGCCTCACATGGGGGACACTCATCTGAATAAAAATCGAGGGCCACTTTTCCACCGTGTAAGACTTCTTTCTCAAATTCTGCTGAAGTAATTTCCTTCATTGTATATAATTTTTAGTTTGTTTCGCTATTTGAGAGTCTGGTTTATCATTAATTATGCCAAATCATTCGAGCATGACATAATTACATAAACATCTAGATATTTCTATACGTTGCTAAATCAATTTTGTTGTATTCTTATTATGTAGCATTAAAATAGTGCCCTATTCCCAGTTCCAGAAGCTCGCGTATGGGTCGACAATCTGGTTCATTTACTGCTCCGTATTTATTTTTTGCCACGGATGCGCATCCACCGCCACAAGCAAGTTGCAAAGCACAACCACGACATTTATCAATAGAAAGTACATCGCGCTCTTCCCATTCCAATATGATGTCTTCATGATGACTTACTTCCGGAAAGAAAGTTCCAAGTTCCTCTCCCGCTTTTCCAACGGTGGCGGTACACGCAAAAATCCTGCCGGTATAATCAAAGGCCCACTCTGTTTTTGTGCCAGGACAAGAATCATAAAGCGGGTCGGGTAAGCTGCCTTCTTCAAAAAGAAACTTCGAAATTGAAAAGGCAGGCTTATGAAATTGTTTAATATGTGGATGTTCTTTTAATAATTCATATATATCCTTATACATATCGATTCTGCTGTACAGCCGCGAGCCTTCGCTCTGACAATGGTGCAGTTCATAATTTCTACCCAGTTGGGTTTTAAAAAGTGAAGAGCTCGTCCACCCCTTTTCAATGGCAAAGTTTGCCAGCTTAGGCAGTTCATCAATGTTTTCCTTATCAATAACCATTCTCAGATTAACTGCTATGTTGTTTGCCAATGTTTCATCGATACCTTCGACAATTTGCTCAAAGGTTGATTTACCGCCTCGTAGCATGCGACGACTATTATGAACGCGCGCCGTTCCGTCCAGGGTAACCTGTACTTCCCGAATTCGACCTTTTTTTAAAATTGGAATATATTCTTTTAAGTGGTACCCATTGGTTACAATAGCCACATCTAACTCATTAGCATTGGCTTTTAACAACAAAGTTTCGATATATTTTTTATGCTCAGGAGAATTAAGCAGTGGCTCTCCACCAAATACCGTAATGTATTTTTTCCTGCCTGCAAATCGTTGATTAATATAGGTGAAAAATGCCTCAAGCAATTCGTACGATAGCTTCTTATGCTTGGCACCATACTCATCCTGATAGCAATACGAGCAAGCAAAATTGCATGCATAGGTTGGCACAAAAAATAATTGTATCTCGTCAGTGTCACGGGCATCAATAAACTCCAGGTACCTTTGTTTAAAGGCTCTTGATTCATCTTCCGGATCAACAATATACCCGCGTTTTACAAAATCTTTATTTATCGAACCATTAAACTTTAAGAGTTCTTCCGATTCTTCTTTTGTAATAATATCAGCTTCCTGTGACAATAGGTTAACAATAAAATAGTTTTCTGAATCTTTAACTTTCGATATGATGTTGTACTTAGAGGCTTGCATTATTTAAAGTGTTGTTATAAAGAATGCCATACCAACCTGATATCAGCCGCAGGAAATCGTATGGCAAGATGAAAATTTCTATTAAAACTGTAGTTTTTACACTGCTTAAAAAAGGATTAGATAGATTCCTGGGAGCATACTCTTGAAAGTGTCTACCTTCACTGATGCCTCGGATCTTACGTTAGAAAAGCAAACACCTTCTACCTAAAAAAAAGTGGGGCGAACCCCACTTTAAACCTTAGTCGTGACAGCCTGCAACAATCTTCGATTGTTTGGCGCAGCACTGCGCAACTTGCTGTTTTTTTGCTACTTTTTTGTTTAAAAGCGTCTTCATAATATGTGATTTTAGTTACAACAGCCTTTACCTTTAGTACCTTTTATAGTAATACTCGATACTTTAACTTTTCCTTTCTCATAAGGAACACTCTCTTCAATAACTTCGATGCTTTTGAAACCAGCTTTAGCTAGCTGATCCATATACTCTTGACGGGTTACAGCGCCTGCCCAGCATTCAGCAATTGCTTCCGGATCGTTCTTATATTCTTCCGGAACGGGGCTGGTTGAATAGATATCGCTTACAACAAATCTGCCACCTTCCTTCAGTACTCTGTATATCTCATTCCAGACCGCTTGTTTATCATCGGCATGATTGATTGTACAGTTTGATATAATTAAGTCGATTGACTTATGCGCCAGCGGAATAATTTCCAATTCCGACTTGATAAAACGTAAATTTTCAACTCCCATTTTTCGGGCTGTACTTTCAGCCTTCTTGAGCATGCCATCGGATATATCCAATCCATACACATAACCCTTCTCTCCTACTTCTTCGGCCATGCGGATTACATCAGTTCCCCTGCCACTTCCCAGGTCAAGACATATTTCGCCTGGTTGGGGTTTCGAATGATCTACTGCTCCACCGCAGGATAAGCAACAATCATCAACAGCCAGTTCGCTGTATCGTTTATTAATTTCAACTAATGCCATAATGAGAATTTTAGTCGGCAAATATAAACATTATATTTAAACATCTATATATGTCTATTTGTCATGCTGTAAACAAACATAAAGATATAAAAACATCGTTTATATCCCGAAAATTATTCGGCAATTAGTTTAATTTGTATTCAGTCTAATTTTTGTCTGTACTTTCAAAAATTTTGTCGGCCGATTTTGCAATAAAACCAGTAAAGAGTTGGCCAGGTCTTTCTTCAAACCTTTCGGCAAACTCATAATAACAGCAGGGTATTTCCTTTGCGCCGTCCTGAAACTCGATTACTGTTTTATCGGCCAAAGTACTAGACTGCTTGAGTAACTGCTCTTTGGTACCCTTAATTTCTCCACCCGAAACATTTAAGGGGAAGCCCTTCTCTTTTAAAAACGCATTCATTTCCTCAAGCGATGCGATGGATTTTAAATGATTTACAAAAACAGTGAAATGATTTGCTCTGAACCCAAAAACATACAACCAAGCAGCATATTCTGATTCTTGTCGCAATGCTTCATAACTGGTGAAATTAATGGGATCCCAAACTCGTTTCGAAAACAAAAGTTCTCCTTTTTTAAGATCGGCTTTCTTAACCTGAGTCGCAACCCAGTGCGCAGTTTCCTGAACCAGCGGACTAAATTCTTTCGTTTTAAGTTCGCTGATAAATACTTTTGGAGCCAGATTATCAGAACTATGCTCGTAATGTGTTGCGTTCAGTTTTTTTTCTTCAAAATTATACGAACCCTTTTCAACATATCCTGCAGTCAAAAATGTTTCCGCCAGGGCTTCAAAATTTATACCCGCCACATCATACGTGCGCAGAGCAATGTGGTCGTTAATTATATGCTCCCCCCTTTCATTTAGAAGATGGTGAATTTTATCGACACTCGGATTAATTAACCGGTAATCGTCCCATAATTTCTGAAAAATAGCTGTGTGTTCCATTATGCTGATAGATTAAGTTATTTATACTCGATATAAATTGCACTATTGCTTGATTTTCAGTACAATGAATAAATATATGTTAAATGTTTGATATAAAACAAATTACAGCAATAGTGCTTGAATAAAAATGATCATTATCATTTAATTTGTAGTGACAACGAGACCGAATTTTAACTAATTTTACTGACCCGAGACCAAAATAGCTAAAATTCTGAAACACAATGGATTTACTCAATCAAATTAAAGAAAACGCGAAAAAAAACTTACAACGGATAGTCCTTCCTGAAAGTATGGAAGAACGAACAATAAAGGCAGCTGACCAGATTTTATCGGAAGGGATTGCGAAAATTGTGCTTATTGGAAATCCGGAGGCCTTGATGAGCAAAGCCAATGAGCTGGGTTTACAAAATATATCAAAAGCAACAATCGTTGATCCTGATAACAATACAAAAACCGAAGAATATGCCAATTTGATGGTAGAATTACGGAAAACGAAGGGCTTGACGAAGGATCAGGCCCTTAGTCTTTTAAAAGATCCACTCTACCTTTCAACTATCATGATTAAAAACGGAGATGCCGATGGT
>DNTK01000045.1 GCA_003508755.1 Bacteroidales bacterium
TATTAATTTCATGGGCAACACCCGCAGCCAGCAATCCAAGTGAAGCCATTTTTTCCGATTGCACCAATTTTTCTTGTGCATTTTGCAGTTTTTCGAGGGTTGCCTTAAGTTCTATTTGTTGCGTGGATAATTCCTTGTTTGTATTTTTTAATTCAGCATTTGTTAATTCCAGTTCTTTTGTGCGTTCCTGCACCAGCCGCTCAAGTTGATTCCTATATTGATCCAGTTGCAATGATATTTTTTTCTTTTCATCAATATCGGTTACCACCGCAATGAGACGGTCTTCGCCTAAAATATTCGATCTTTTTAGACTAACCTCTACCCAGAACAATTCTCCCGATTTTTTCCTGGCCTGCCAATCGAAAACTACTTTTCCTTCTTCCATGGCCTGTTTAACCCATTTGGCAGCACTCTCCTGGTTGTAATTTCCAATACCCGAGCTGCAATCTGAAATACTTAGATCGGCAATTTCACCAGATTCATATCCATAGGTTTTCAGCATTGCTTCATTTACCTCAATAATATCCCCATGTAAGTCATGAATAAAAATGGCATCTGCCGAGGCATTAAACATTTCGCGGTAACTCTGCTCGTTTTGTGCTATTATCTTGTTCCGTTGTTTTAAATCGTCCAGGAGCTTTTTATAGGTAGCATTAAAACTATTAAAAGCTATTAAAATTAGTGTGCCTACTAATATAAGCAATGAAAGGTTTATTACCCATGAGTTAATATGGTCAAGGCGCGGATCGCCACCAATAAGCAAATTGTTATTCCCGGTTATTACCAGAAAACCCACAACCATGTATATCAAAATGGCCAGGGTATAAATCGGTATTACCTTTTTTATCGGAAAAACGATGAGTCCGAAAAAGGGGATTAAAACCAGGACGACCTTATTTGCAGAAAGCAAGCCAAATAGGAGCAAATCAGTGGTGTATACAACAAAAAGTCCTGCCAGTATTACAAGGGTTTTAAAGATTAAGGATAGCCGGTTTCGATAAAGTGTGATAAAAATAATTGCAATAACTACAATAAAATCAGTAATATACGTAATTTGAAACCCAACATGTTTAATTTTAATAAGGCTTAAGAAATAGGTAACAGTACTTAGAACACTACCAACTAGCAGACCCAGGTTGATGATCTTATTCTTGAGAAAGTCAATTTCGGAGTATGTTTTTATGGCACTCATATCCTGATATACAAAAATAAACGTATTATCTAAAAAAAAGTTGGTTTAAAAATCAGGATTTTTGTAAAACCAGGAAATTTGATTTTAAGGTTTCTATTTAAAAAGATTATTAGAACACTAAGAATGCATAGTCCGATTATTGTTATATTTTTGCACCCCATATTCATAAATATAAAAACTAGCCATTCATCATGACTGATAAGCGCATCGAAAACCATAATATCGGAGCTGAGGAAGCCATAATTACGCCCAACCAGTTAAAGGATCAATACCCGCTTACAGAAAAGATCATCAACACGGTATTTGAAGGACAGACCACCATTAAGAACATCTTAAGTCGAAAGGATCCCCGAATATTAGTTGTTGTAGGCCCTTGCTCCATTCATGATGTGAAAGCTGCAAAAGCATATGCTCAGCGATTAAAGAAACTTGCAGATGAGCTGAACGACTCCCTTTATATTATCATGCGTGCCTATTTCGAAAAACCACGTACTACGGTTGGTTGGTCGGGTTTATTAAACGATCCGTATCTCGATGATTCTTGTCGTGTGCAGGATGGCCTGAAAATGGCACGCGAACTGCTCACATACATTGCTGAACTTGGTTTACCAGCAGCAGGTGAAGCACTTGATATTGTGACTCCTCAATACATCCAGGATTTATTTTCATGGACAGCTATTGGTGCAAGAACTACAGAATCGCAAAGCCACCGAAAAATGGCTAGCGGACTTACCTCAGTGGTAGGCTTTAAGAATGGTACCGACGGAAATATTGAGATTGCCATAAATGCCCTGGAATCGGTAGCTGCCCCGCATAATTTTGTCAGTATTGATCCACAGGGGCATGTAGCTGTTGTGCGAACAAACGGAAATGCTAATTCACACATTATTCTAAGAGGAGGCAAGGCACCAAATTATTCATCAAAGAATATAGCTGATTACGAAGAACGCCTCGAAAAAGCAGGACTTCCAAAAAGCATAATGGTCGACTGCAGTCATGCCAACAGCAACAAAAAAGCAGCAAATCAGGTAAATGTACTGGAAAATCTTACTCAACAAATCCAGAAGGGGAATTCATCCATTTTCGGAATCATGATCGAAAGTAACCTGGAGGAAGGGAAGCAAAAGATACCTGCAGATTTGTCACAGCTTAAGTATGGCGTATCCGTTACCGATGAATGTATTGGTTGGGAGCTAACAGAAGAGATATTACGTGAGTTTGCCGGAAGTGTGGCTCCCTATTTGAAGGGTAGATAACGGAAAATATAAAGATTGCCGGTACAAAGTTTCTTCAAACCTATATTGCTGGTGAAATCCAAAATCATCAATCTAAAAATTCACACATCTGCCTATCTTTGTTGGCATCATTATGAACATCATATTTTATCGGCTGTTTATTTAGGGAAGTAAACAGTATTGCATACTATGAGCACCGACTCCCCAAAAAGAAAGATTACACTCTCTGGATTAAAAAAATTATTTGAGCTGTACAGCTTTATGCGCCCCTACAGGGTTCAATATATGGTGGGCATGGTATTTTTACTTTTTTCGAGTGGGGCCAGCCTGGTATTTCCAAAACTCCTGGGAGATTTAGTGAATGTAGGATCATCAGGTCTAATGGCAGAAGAAATAAACCGGGTTATATTAATCATTCTTGCAGTGCTTGCTGTGCAAGCCATTACATCCTATTTTAGAATTGTAACCTTTGTAAATGTAACGGAAAAAACACTGGCCGATTTACGCAGGTCCGTATACAATCACTTGGTAAAGCTGCCCATGAAATTCTTTCAGTCACGCAGGGTGGGAGAGCTTAATTCGCGATTATCGTCTGACATTACTTTATTACAAGACGCCATGACAACTACCCTTGCCGAGTTTATCCGGCAGCTGATCATCATTTTTGGTGGTGTTGCTTTCCTGGTGATCATCTCATGGAAACTTACTTTGTTTATGCTGTCGGTGGTACCGGTTGTTATGATATTGGTGGTAGTATTCGGACGCTATATCCGTAAACTTTCCAAAAAAGCACAAAACGAAGTAGCTGAGTCGAATACCATTGTGGAAGAAACACTTCAGGGTATTCAGTCTGTAAAAGTTTTTACAAACGAGTTTTTCGAAATGCGTCGCTACAAAAGCATTACCCAGGAGATTGCCAATACGGGAATTAAAAACGGACGCATGCGGGGAGCGTTTTCATCATTTATTGTGATAGGCTTATTTGGAGCTTTGGCAGCGGTTATTTGGCAGGGGGCGCGATTAATGGGCATTGGAGAAATGGGTGTGGATGAGTTTGTGTCATTTATAATTTATACGGCATTTATTGCCGGAACCATTGGAGGTATGGCCAGTGTATTTGGCAGGGTACAGAAATATATTGGTGCTACTGAGAGTGTAATGGAGATATTCCATGAAAAAGATGAACACATTGAGGAAGATCGTGAATTGCTTCCGGGAGAAGTTCTAAAGGGTTCCATTCGCTTCGAAGACCTTTCGTTCAGCTATCCCTCGCGACCCGAAACAGAAGTGCTCAGCAATATTAACCTGCAGATAAAATCCGATAAGCTTATTGCCATTGTGGGTCCCAGTGGTGCGGGTAAAACTACATTGGTCTCCATGCTGATGCGTTTATATAATCCTACCAGCGGTAAACTTATTTTTGATAATATGGAATGCCAGTCGATGTCACTTACGGCACTTCGAAAACAAATGGCCCTGGTACCGCAGGATATCTTTCTTTTTGGAGGTACCATTCGTGAAAACATTGCTTATGGTAAGCCTAAAGCCACCGATGAAGAAATTATCGAAGCCGCAAAAAAAGCCAACGCCTGGGAGTTTATCAGTACCATGAGTGAGGGGCTGGATACCATAGTTGGTGAACGTGGAACACAACTTTCCGGTGGCCAGCGCCAACGTGTAGCTATTGCAAGGGCACTTTTAAAAGATCCAAAAATCCTTATCCTCGATGAAGCTACTTCTTCGCTCGACTCCGAAGCAGAAAGGCTGGTGCAGGATGCTCTTGATAAACTAATGAAAGGGAGAACGTCCATTGTAATAGCCCATCGCCTGGCAACAATTCGGAAAGCTGATGAAATTATTGTTCTCGACAAAGGCCGGATTGTTGAACGCGGAACACATGAGCGGCTGATGCTGCTTGACAATGGCGTGTACCGGGGTTTAAGCGAGTTGCAGTTTGCTGTATAGGATTAATATTTTTTACTGTAACAGGTCCCGAAAATGTTTTTTATGACTGGTTTTAATTGTTGGGTAGAAAAATCCCGAAAGTACTGCCAAGGCCCACTTCACTTTCAATGATTAATCCACCCTTGTTTGGTTCAACAAACTCTTTGCATAATAATAATCCAAGCCCCGAACCACGTTCATTACCCGTACCTGGCTTAACAAAATTAATTTCAGAATTCATTAATTGCTCTATTTCTTCTTTTGATAGCCCAATTCCTGTATCTGATACCGTAACCAGTATGTTGTTACCCTTGTAAGGTTTTGACGCTACTGTTATGCTTCCGTTTTCTGGTGTAAACTTGATGGCATTCGAAATAAGATTCCTGATAATGGTAGAAACCATGTGCTTATCGCCAATTATTTTGTGATTTTTGGGAATGCTTTTGATAAACGATAAGTGTTTGGTAGACAAAAGCTGGCTATTTATCTCTGTTGCTGAATCAATTAAATCCGATAAAATCAGAATTTCCCTGTTTGGTTTTAGTGTACCCGATTGTAAACGCGACCAGTCGAGGAGGTTTTCAAGCAGGGCGTAAGTGCTTTCTGCTGAATTCGACAAACCTGTAATATAGCTTTTTTTCTCACCAGTGCTAAGTTTATCGTAGTCATTGTTCAATAATTTCAGTAGGTTAGTCATACTGCTTACCGGACTTCTGAGATCGTGACTGATAACGGAAAATATTTTGCTTCGAACCGCATTGGATTTTACCAATTCTGAGTTTCGAAAGTGCAGCAATTTCTCCTTTCGGTTGGCCAATGCATGAAATGCCACAATGGCAACAGATGCTCCAAGGTAACTGAATAACACTGCAACCCCCCTGGTGCTGGAAATAAATTGCTCAGGAAATGAAATGGAGTGTATACTGTTAAATCCAACAAACTCAATGGTAATAAATAATACGAGGTTTAGCGTAAAAAATACGACAATATAAAACCATTGCTTGTAGGACCACACGAAAAGAGGAATAAAACCGAATATGAGCAGAAACACATGTATTCCCGGATCCGGACCGAAAAAAAAGATGGCAATAAGGGTAGTTAATAATGTATTAAAAGATACAATTAATAGTTTGGCCGCCAGAAAGTATTTATAACGATTTAAAAGAATGGGAATAAAAAATACAGGAAAAGCCAGAATGAGTATAAAAATTGGGACTCTTAGCTCCTGGAATCCAATCAGGGAATAGAAGGTAATAAAAACAATATCAGAAGCCGCTGATATCAGGCTGATATAATTTACTAATCGAATTCGTCTGTATTCGTTTCTTTCGTGCAAAGGAGAAATTGCGAAACCTGCCATAAATAAATCCCAATAACTAATCTGTTTAACGTGAAATAGTAATTTCTGTTACCCGAAAATAACAAAAAGTAGGTTCAAACAGGGAAAAATGCACTAATCATGTTGCATCAGGACACAGCAAGCGGCAACTCGAAACTGAAAGTACTTCCCTCATTCACCTTACTTTCTACAAGCAGTTTACTATTGTGTTTTTCAATAAACTCCTTACAAATTAACAAACCAAGCCCTGATCCTTTTTCCTCATCGGTTCCTGTGCGCAGGGCAGTTTTCTTATCAATGGTAAACAGTTTATTTATAATTCGGTGGTCCATCCCAATACCTTCATCCATTATTAAGATGTTTACCTTTTTATTTTTCAGGATGGTACCTTGTATGGTAATTCTACTTTTTGGTAAACTGTATTTTATACCATTAGAAATGAGGTTACGCAGGATGGTTGAAAGCATGTGCTCATCCGCTATCACTCGCAACTTATTATCAATGTTAGTTTCAACAACCAACTGTTTCTTTGTTAACTGAAGATGATAAATGCTCAAAACCTCTTCAACCAGATTTTTTAATGATAAAGCAGAAGGGCTTTTTGCTAACTTTTTGGTTTGCATGCGCGACCAATCGAGCAAGTTTTCGAGAAGTACATAAGTATTCTGTGAGCTTTTGGATAAACCTGTAGTAAATTCTTTTATTTCGTGTCTTTTCAGACGGTCAAAATCGGTATTTATTACTTCTAATAGTCTGTATATGGAACTTACCGGGCTGCGTAAATCATGTGCAATAACGGAATGAATCTTCGACTGAATACGATTTGCCTGTTTTAGTTCATTTTTTTGCTGGGTTAATTCCTGAAGTTTTTCATTCAATTTGTTATTTAGTTTTTCGAGTTCAACTTTCTGGCGCCCTATTTCCTGGTTTTGGAGTTGCAATTGTTCCTCTTTGATGTTCGATAAACGGTGAAAGATGATAATTGCAATTGTGGCCCCCGTATAGCTGATCAGAATGGTAATTCCTTTAGTAACTTCGAAGTAACTCTCCGGCAGCGCGACTTGTCCGAGTAATGGGAAGTTAAAAAACTCATATGCTAAGAATAGTCCAATGTTAAGTCCGTAGAAGATAAAAATGAATATTCTCTCTTTAATGGACCAGATAAAAATAGGGATAATAGCAAAAAGGAGGAATAGAATATGTGATCCATGAGCCTTACCACCAAATTTAGCAAGTAATATTAAAATCAGAGTGGTATCATAGGCGGCAATATAAAGTTTTGCCAGCTGGTGAAGTTGTATTCTGTTAAATAATATAGGCAATAATGCACCTGCAGCAAAAAAGCTTAAGTAGATGATTTGAGTGTTTAAATCCGGAATATCCATTCCCAGATAGAAAGCAATGAAAATGCATATTGATACACAGGATATAACAC
>DNTK01000101.1 GCA_003508755.1 Bacteroidales bacterium
GCGTGTAATAGATCATCTGTATTTCTTCGACATCTCTGATAGTTGGTTTAAAAGCCTTACTTTTTTCCTGGTCCTGAGCCGTTAATAACAAACTGGTAAGCACCAGGAGCATAAAGGATAATTTAATTGTTTTCATTTTATTTAAGAGTTGGTTAAAATTTCCTATACAAGTTTATACAATGGCAGTGACAACTGTATGTCAGCAGTGCAGAAAATTTTTTTGTTATGGAAATAATTATTCAGATTAAATTATATCCTTAAGCTCTTGCCTTGATGGTGTCCGGTAACCTACAGATTTGATTTTTTTACCGTCAATAACAAGACGTTTATCAATTGAAATTAACCTGCTGTACTGCGGGGCGTTAAATTAATTAGAAGCGTTAACCAAATTCAATAGGGGCTATTATGGAAGATCTAATTATTCATGCTACAAAAATATCGCCTGAAGTAATCTTTCAGTGCAATGGAAAACTCAAAATACATGGTAAAATTATCACTGAAAATGCTGTGTTGACATTTGATCCAATCTTTAACTGGATAGCAGGATTTCAAGGGGATGAGGTGGAATTTGATATTTTCCTGGACTATATGAACACCAGTGCATCCATGCAACTTTTCATACTTCTGAACAAACTCGATCTAAATTTTAATATCGAAAATATTAAAGTGAATTGGTTTTACGATGAAGATGATGAGGAACATTTTGAAACCGGCGAACTTTTCGAAGACAGATTAGAAAGGGTTAAGTTTAACTATATTAGGGTAAAGGAAGAAAAAAGTGCTGCATAATCTGCTTTACCCTTCAACAAAATATTTTAAAACATTACCGCTAATGCTTGTATACTTCCAATAAGAATTGTTACTTCGTGGCTGATTAATTATTTGAAAAACTGAAATTTATGACAGCGAAGGCTAACGACAAAGTAAAAGTGCACTATAAGGGTACATTAAGCAACGGTGATGTATTTGATACTTCTGAAGGCAGGGATCCACTTGAATTTACTTTAGGTACAGGGCAGGTAATTGTTGGATTCGATAAGGGTATTGAAGGGATGTCTGTTAATGAAACCAAAACCATTGACGTTCCTTGTGGAGAAGCATATGGCGAAGTAGTAAAAGAACTTATCCAGGAGGTTCCAAAGGCACAGTTACCTCAAGAAATTAATCCGGAGGTTGGTATGCAACTAATGAGTAACACACCAGATGGTCAGCAAATACCCCTTGTTGTTACTGAAGTAAAGGATGAAAATATTGTGGTTGATGCGAACCATCCATTGGCAGGGAAAGATCTTACATTTGAAGTAACGCTAGTGAGCATCAATCAATAAGATACACGACCAGTAACCTGGTTAAAATAAAGTATTAAGCGATACTAACAATTCGATGTTGGTATCGCTTTTTTTTTACAAAGATTTTTTAATCTCCGTGCATATTAAAATGATTTTGTAACTTAATGTTTCATAAACTAAAAATGTATGGCTTATGTTTTCTATCAGACGAATCACCTTTTTTATAGCAACTGCAATCTGCCTTATCGGTGCGTCTTATGCACAAGAGCGAGTAACTTTCAGATCACCTGATAAGGTGCCTATTACAGCCGATTTATATGTCTCTAATCCGGCATCAGCTCCTTTTATAATCCTGTTTCATCAAGCTAAATACAGCCGAGGAGAATTTGGAGAAATTGCCCCTAAACTCAATGGCATGGGGTTTAATTGTATTGCTGTTGATCTTCGGAGTGGAGGAACTGTGAATGGTATCAGAAACGAGACATTTAATTATGCGGATAGCCTGCGCATGAAAACACGCTATGTGGATGCATATGGCGATATGCGATCTGCAGTTTCATACGTGAGAAGTAAATATCCTTCTGCAAAAGTCATACTTTTAGGCAGTTCCTACTCTGCTGCTTTATCACTTAAACTTGCGGGTGATTTTCCAAAGGGAATAAGTGGTGTTGCAGCATTCTCGCCCGGTGAATATTTTTCTGTTTATGGTTGGAGCAGGGACATTATTAAAGTTTCTTCTACCCGAATAAAATGTCCTGTATTTATTACCTCCTCCAAAACCGAGACAGACGAATGGAAAGCAATTTATGATGCAATTCCTGTTGCTACAAAAACAAGTTTTGTCCCTGTTGCTTCAGGTAAACATGGTGCAAAAGCTTTGTGGAGTAATTTTCCGGAAAATACAGAATATTGGAAAGCTTTAAAGGCTTTTCTGAATCAGTTTAAATAATGGATTTGTGTGCTATCTGATGTTTCAACACTGAAGGTAGCACCATTTTATACATCAACAGTGGCTTTAAACTTAAAATTCAACAGGGCGAAACCAGTTGCTTTACTAAAATAAGTTTCCCGGAAAGTCTTTAACGAACGCGCTTTAAAACAATCTTTTTCTACTTTAGTAACAATGCATTTGGTGTTGTTTACATAAATAAAACAACCAACCTTCACATCATTCAGCGTTTTGGGTTTGTAGCTAAAAGCCTTCAGGTATCTGGCATATTCATAATTAATCATTTTCATAATTTCGGTATTGCCTCCTTTATCCGGATGATGCTGTTTAACCAGTTTGCGATAGGTATTTTTTAGCTGCTGCTCTGATATAACGCCCGTAAAATACTTCATGATCAATTTATTACTATTCCTGCTTAATAAACAATTATTGGCTTTTGATGGTTGAGAAATAAATCACTAATTTTCTATAAAATTACAATTTTATGCCCAATATACTTTATGAGTCAGACCATACGTTATTAACATATCACAAAGCAGAAAAGATAGTAAAGTTAGAGTGGATTAAACCCTGTAGCGAAGAAGAATACCGCAGAGTGTTTATGGAAATTGTAAAACAGCATGCAAAGAATAAGTTCACTTATTTTTTATCAGATATTCGAAACGAGGGGCCGGTAAGCTATAATAACCTGGTATGGATAAAGAAAGAAATAATTCCACAAGCCATTAAATCAGGTATAAAGAAGATTGCCCTGGTTTTCGATGGAGATTTCTTTTCGAAGTTATATGCTGACTCGATAAAGACTGCACTTAACGAGAGCGGCATACTAATAGACTATTTTAAAAATGAAATCGAAGCAGTGAACTGGATTCAAGGAAACCCACAATAAAAAATCTAACAATCAGACATATTTATACCATAATCAAAATTAACACAATGAAAAAATTCGTATCAGTATTATTGTTTCTGACACTCTTACTTTCAACAGGTTTTGCGCAGGAAACCGACCTTAATCAGCCCCTGCCGGTTGATGAGAAAGTAAGGATTGGAAAACTGGAAAATGGTTTTACCTATTACATCCGGCAAAATAACAAGCCTGAAAACAGAATAGAAATGCGGCTAGCAGTGAATGCCGGAAGTTTGCAGGAAACCGATGAGCAACAGGGGCTAGCCCACTTGTTAGAGCATATGGCTTTTAACGGAACAAAACATTTCGAGAAAAATGATATCATTGAATACCTCCAATCTATTGGTGTGAGGTTTGGTCCGGATTTGAATGCCTATACCTTTTTTGATGAAACGGTATACATGCTAACCATACCATCCGATTCGGCAGAATTGGTTGATAAGGGATTTTTGATAATGGAAGACTGGGCCTTTAACCAAACGCTCGATGGCAACGAAATCGATAAAGAGCGTGGAGTAGTAATTGAGGAATGGCGCTTAGGGCAGGGACCTATGCAGCGCTTGCGCGATAAAACACTTCCCGTTTTATTTCATGAGTCAAGATATGCAGAGCGTTTACCCATTGGTAAAAAGGAAGTGATAGAAAACTTTGACCACCAGGTTTTACGCGATTTTTACAACGACTGGTACCGTCCCAACCTGATGGCATTGGTGGTAGTGGGTGATATTGATCCGGATGAAGCTGAGGACAAAATTAAAAAACACTTTAGCCAACAAAAAAATCCTGAAAACGAGAAAGAACGTGTTGATTATGCAATTCCGAATCATGATGAAACACTCGTTGTTGTGGCAACCGACAAGGAAGCTCCTTACACCTTTGTGCAGTTGGTTTATAAAATGGACAG
>DNTK01000338.1 GCA_003508755.1 Bacteroidales bacterium
TTCCTTCTCCGCGCAGATAAATACCGATCAGTGTGAGCACGATGAAGGTTGTGATTAAAAATACTGTTATTGTTTGTATTCTTATGGAGTTATCGGCTTTTTGATACTTTCTGAGGTAAAATGCTGAGACAAATAAAAAACCTATATAAAGTACAAAGGTTAAAATTCCATGTTTGAACAGCATAAACTTGCCCAACAGGTATTCATTGAGCAGGATAAATAGAGGTGTTAGTATGAAAGCCAGCACACCTGCTATTAAAGCAAGTTTCTTTCCCATTGGGGTGAGAAACCAGATGCCCTGTTTTGGATAAACTTCTTTAAAACCAGGGAGGTAAAACAGCAAAGTTAGAACGCATGCAGGAATAATTACTACCGCGATAACCGGATGAAAATGAAGAATTAATTCCTGAAACCCCATGAAATACCACGGAGCTTTTGACGGATTGGGCGTGATAAGCGGATTGGCTTCATCCTCAAGGGGAGCATTAAAAAAAGTACTCAGCAAGAAAATTAGGGCAATAAGGAAAAGAGCAACCACAAATTCTATTGAAATGAGGTTAGGAACAACAGGCACTTTATTTAACTTTTCTTTGTCGGAGCGTTGGGGTATAACCACACCTCCTGCTTTTCGGGTTTTCCAAAAATGAAATCCCATCAATACTACCATGGCGAGTGGAAGCACACCTGTATGAAGGGCATAAAAAACCAACAGGGTAGGGGCACCCACCTCATTTCCCTGGATAATCATTTTGTTTAGGCTTTCACCAATTAAGGGGACATAATTAAGCATGCTTGTACTCACAGTAATGGCCCAGTAAGCTAGTTGATCCCAGGGGAGGAGGTAGCCGGTAAAATTCGATGCAATAACCAGCAGCAGAAGACAAACACCGATAATCCAGTTCCCACCCCGTTTTTGGTTATAAGCTCCGGTAAATAAAACCCTGAGCATGTGCAGAAAAGTGATTAATACCAGCAATGTTCCACTCCAGTAATGCACATTTCTGATAAAATTACCAAACAGCACTTCGTTTTTTAAATGCTGAATACTGTCATAGGCTGCTTCGGGAGATGGAACATAAACAAAGCGCATAAGAATACCGGTAAATGCAAGCAGTACAAACAGCAGGGCGGCCATTCCACCCAGTCCAAAGGTAAGCGTGAACTTTATGGCCTCCTCGGGCACCATCTTCGGATGGAGGTGCAGAATGAGGTTATTCCACTTGTTATTCATCTTCGGACTATCTGAGAAATTGGTCATATACGAATTTAATTAAATCCTTTAAGTTTGCAAGGCTGATTGAATAAGATACGGGATTAGCATGCCCCATTCTTTTTATGTTTTAAAACAGAGAGTAATCGTGCAGTGTTTTTTTAAGATTCCAGTATATTTTTTTTGAGGACTAATATCGGTAAGTAGCTTATTTAAACTCTACAAACAACAATTTTATCAGAATTGAAAACAGCGATAAAAACTTAATAATGAAAAACGATACCTCTTAAGCGAGATCAATGCAAATCCTAAAATTAAGTTAACAGCAATCAGACAAGACTGAACCCATTAATGTTATTTGCTTGCATGAATGTGCGATTCGATGAAAGAAATCACCATTTCAATTACTTCTTCATGGATTTCTTCCCTTTTTCTATCGCCCTTCTCAATACATACGAATTCAGCCTCTTCTTCGGCCAATATTTCCAGTGCACCGGATTTACATTGTTGTAAAAAACTGTAATGATTGGCACCTTCAACAGTATGGTATTTTGCCGTGGCGGAAAGATTATCTAGATAAGGAAGGAAGTGTGTTTCTGGTGGCAGATTCTCATCCATCTCGGCACCTACTATCAAAATAGGATTATCCATGTTCTGAAGCGATTCTCTTGTCATCACTTCAACGAAGCCAGGAACAAGGGCAATTGAAAGTTTTATGCGAGAATCAATGTACAATTGGTTTGTTTTTTCAAAAAAATCCTGGTCCAGGCTCTCAAACACGGGCCAAAAATAATTGCAAGCTTCATCAGAATGCTTTTCACAGAAATCTGGATATTTTTCCAGCTTTACCTTGGCTCCCGAGAGCGCCAAAGCTGTATATCCACCCAACGAGCTGCCAATAACGATTATTTTACCGGTATCGATGTGCTGGCTGAACTCAGAGGCTAACATACGGTCAATTAAAAAAGAAATATCCAATGGCTGATTCCAGGTGCGAAATACGGACGCTGGCGTAGCATCACCGGTTGTACTTCCGGGATGGTTGGCTGCTACTGCAATGGCACCTTTTTTTACCAGGGTGTCGGCCAGCCATGAAAGATTCCTCCAGTTTCCGGAGGTTCCGTGAGCAAGTATGATCAATGGTAATTTGCTATGAGTGGATATTTCGGTATCTTTTGAAGCCATAAAGCCCATAAAAACACGATTTCCTCCATATTCCTGTACCAATTCAGACTTAGTCGGGTAAAATATTGTTGATTTTAGATTCCGCGAACGGGAGCTATCGGTAAAAGTTATTTGCTTTAGCCCAACTTGCGAATAAACCGCAATTGAACCGAAAATAAGAATTAATAGATAAGCATGTTTCATGTTAGTTCTGATTGAATCATCCGAATCACTTTTTTTTCCAATGCGAAAACACTGGCTAAGATATCAATTTGTTGGTGAATAATCTGTTTAGTCCAATCCTTCGGTTTAGAATGATAGGAAGGCAAGACAAATTTTTGCCCCTGTTTTAACAATTCACATTCTTTCTGATACTGCCTGATTATCGAATTTCCATTTTTCAATAAATCGTTCATGGTAATTAGAAATTTGAAAGCTGCTTGCCTGCAATCTAGCAAGTTACAGAATAGGAGCAGGTTCACTTCATATTCCTTAAATAGTTTTTCAGATTGTGCTTGTTCTTTTAAATTTAAAATCCATTTTTTAAATGCTGCGAAACCACTCTTATAATCGCCAAATGCTTCAGTAGTGGCCATTTGTACTGCAGTTTCTAATGCCTTTCGGAAGAATAGTTCCCTATCAAGTGGTTTCTTCCTGTTTCCTGGAAAATAAGAAAGCCAGGGAGCGTGCTCAGCCAATGAATAGTCCGCTGCAGGGTCGAAATATGTTCGACATAAAATTCCCGGTTTGGTTTTTAAATATCCCGTAATTATGCCCCAATCAGGGTGTTTCTTTAGATTAATGGCTATAATGGGAATACCAGAATTAATGTGTTGCTTAATTTTTTTATAAAGTGCTCTTATATCTTCGAAGCTATTGTCGTTTATGGTAATTAACTCATAGTGATACCCAACTGATTTAAATAATACATTAGCGGTATCAAAACCGGTTGTGATATCGCCTGCACTCGCGCACCATTTGGGATGAAACTGAAATTTGAATGCAGCACCCGAGATGCCCATTAAATACTCGTAAGAATAGTTTTCGCCCAGGGCATTGAACACGAGCTGGGCGGATTTAATAAAACTGATGTCATTGTTTTTTCCCCATTCAAGCAGAGGTAATCCTTCGATATAGACTTTATCAAGCGTTACTTTTATATTCGAATTCATCTCATTTTTTTATGTGTT
The DNA here is from genome assembly GCA_003508755.1 of Bacteroidales bacterium. Lineage (GTDB taxonomy): Bacteria > Bacteroidota > Bacteroidia > Bacteroidales > UBA10428 > UBA10428. Next base: position 3,565 of record DNTK01000338.1, read on the forward strand.
GAGAAAACTACAGAGTAGAGGAGAGGCTTATTTATAAAGCATCTTGATAGTTTACCAATTCATATAAATGTGCAAGAATGCATTTTTTACATATTGATCATAATATCCTCCATGAGAATTGATTTTGGATAAAAAGATCTATTTTGAAGTTCTGAATTGGCAATTAAATCGGCCATCTTTTTATGAAAAACCTTGTCCAGATAATGGCTAATGCAGAAGGAAATACACCGAAAAAGAACAAAACTCCATAAAATGCCTGAACCTGAGCTGTCGCATCGATCTGAATATTATTTGTAAGTGTCCAGATAAATAAATTAAATAAATAGTGCACCACCATCACAGGCAGAAGACTTTTCGTTTTGAGAAACAGGTACCCATAAAACAATCCACTGATAAAACACCACGCAACCTGTCCCATTACCCATACAACTTCCTTATCGCTGGCAAGATTTAGTAAATGTATGACGCCAAAACCGATGGCTGAATAAATGATTGCTCTTGTGGGGGTATACTTGGTTAAGAACAAGGTTAGAATAACTCCCCTGAATACGAATTCTTCAAGAATGGAGGGCAGCGATACCAACCAGCCATTGGAGTTGGGCGGAAACTCATTGGAGAATTTAAACAATGATTGAATGAACTGGGCATTAACCGTCTCACCTTGTGAGAGATGGTAAATAATGCTTCCTGCTACCTGGAAAAAAAGGAAAACCAGATAACACGACAGACCAAGCAGCAGCAACTTAAAAAATGGTTGTATTCGCAACAAGCCAATATCATTCAGATAAAGCATTATCTTGTTATTTCCGCGCGGAAGCTTATACAGAAAGGGGATGATTATAAACAACAAGATGAAATTGGTGATTGCAGCAGGCAGGGTTTGGATGATTGAGTCTTCAGTATTAAGTCTTAAAACCTCAAACAGAATTATAGAGGTGATATTAAGAACAAACACAAATGTTATTAGAACCAATATAAGAGCAATCCAGGGATGTTCCTTAAGTTGAAACTTAGCAGCTTTCATTCTAATTCAACTTTTTCGTTTCTGGGATTGTACATTAAGTGTACCAAAACATTTAAGAAATCGGTTATGGTACACTGAATGTTGCCGGCCTTTTTCCGGCCAGGATTCAAACACAAGTTACAATATCCTTAAGAAAAAGACAATTAAATGCATTAAATCGCTAGAGCAGTTATCAATAAACCCTTTCGCCTCCAACAAAAGTTTGCAACACTTTCACCTTTGGAACTTCTTTAACATCCACTTGCATAATATCCTTTTCCAGCACAACAAAATCGGCAAATTTTCCGGGCTCGATGCTGCCTTTTTCATGTTCTTCGAAATTGGATTTGGCTGCCCAGATAGTCATGGCTCTTAAAGCCTGCTCGCGCGTAATGGCATTTTCCATCTGAAAACCTCCCTCGGGATAGTATTCGAGGTCCATGCGTGCCACCGCTGCATAAAAACCATAGAGCGGATTAATATGTTCAACCGGGAAGTCACTTCCGGCTGCCAACCAGCCATTTTGTTCCATTAAAGC
>DNTK01000162.1 GCA_003508755.1 Bacteroidales bacterium
GGGCTATACCTTGTGCGGATTATTACCGATAACAATATTTTCACTAAAAAAGTTTTGGTGAAAAAATAAAATATGGTTTGGTGTCTTTCAATAAGCTAAGCCCTTATTGGATAAGACTTAAGGGTTATCGAAAAATTTTCGATAACCCTTTTTTCTTTAAGCTTATTCATGATAATGAGTAATCACTTAACCGAAATAGCTATTTCCCGGGTAATTTTATCCGATGCCTCACCTACATAAATGGTATAGGCCCCCTCCTCCACCTCCCAACCGCTGATAGTTTCGTTATAGAAAGCCAGGTTGTTTATGCTTATCGGAATTTCAATAGTCTGTGATTCGCCCGGCTCAAGATAAATCTTTTTAAACCCCTTCAATTCTTTTTTAGCCCGTTCCACTTTGGATTTCTCCTTTCCGACATAAACCTGAACTACAGTGGCTCCGGCAACTTTTCCTGAATTTTTAACTTCGCAGCTAAGGAAAATGATGTCGTTGAGGGCATATTTCTTTTGATCGGCACCAATTTTTGTTAATTCAAATTGAGTATATGAAAGTCCATGCCCAAATGCAAATAGCGGCTCAATCTCTTTTGTATCATGCCATCTGTACCCTACAAGAATATCTTCCTTATAATATTGGTTAATGCTATCGCCAGGGTACGAAAGCTCCCCAAAATGATGGGCAGCGTTATCCTCCAGAGCTACAGGAAAGGTAAAGGGTAACTTTCCTGAGGGATTTACCTTACCGGTAATGATATCTGCAATGGCAAACCCCGCTTCACTGCCTAAATACCAGGCTTGAAGAATGGTTGGAACTTCATCTATCCAGGGCATCTCTATGGCGTTTCCACTTACCAGTACAAGGCTAAAGTTTTTGTTGAGACCTGCAAGTTCTTTAATTAATTCATCCTGGCCATAGGGCAAGCCATACACGAGTCGATCTGCACCTTCACAATCTTGCTGATAACTTTTATTTAATCCGCCGATAAAAACAATAAAGTCTGCCTTTTTAGCTGTTTCGATGGCTGCCTTATATAACGAATCGGCATCTAGAACTGTTGGAATGGTTTCACCGTATAGCGAAGGCCCTGAAGCATAACCCATCGAATGAAGAATGGTAGCACTGGAAAATGCTTTCTGAATACCAACTAAGGGGGATATCTCATACTTAGCTTTGAGTTCAGAAGATCCCCCTCCTATTGTCATGCTGCGGGTTGCATTTTCTCCAATTACCGCTATTGTTTTAGTGGTATTGACGTCGAGGGGCAATAAAGAAGATTCGTTTTTCAATAGCACAATTCCTTCGGTGGCTACCTCCCGGGCTATCTCTGAATGCGTGTTACTGTTCATTTTTCCAAAGCCTTTGGAGGTATTCATATTGGTGCGGTACATGGTACGAAGAATCCTCCTTACTTTATCATTAACTACTTCTTCTGGAATTTCACCAGCCCTGAGCAGCTCCAGAAAAGGCTTAGCGAGGTAATAATAATCATAAGCATTTTCAGCAGAAGTTGTGAGTCCGTCGGTTCCGGTTCCCATTTCAAGGTCAAGGCCATACATTGCAGATTGTCGAGTATCATGTGCTGCACCCCAGTCGGTAATCACTACACCATCAAACCCCCACTCTCCTTTAAGTATTGTATTGTTTAACCTTTCGTTATGCGAACAAAACTGACCACGATACTGATTATAGGCGCCCATGATGCTCCAAACCTCACCCTCAATTACAGCAGCTTTAAATGCCGGTAAATAAATTTCGTATAAAGCCCTGTCGCTTATTTCAACATTAATATGACTCCGCCATTTTTCCTGATTGTTTAATACATAATGTTTCACACACGCAGCCACACCATTTTCCTGAACGCCCTTAATATAAGGAACAACCAATTTGGAGGCCAATAGTGGATCTTCACCCATGTATTCAAAGTTTCGCCCGTTTAGCGGAGTTCGGTAGATATTCACTCCCGGACCAAGTAAAATATCTTTCTCTCTGTACCTGGCCTCTTGACCCAGTGCAAAACCATATTTGTAAGAAAGTTCAGGATTAAAAGTAGCAGCCAAACAAGTAAGCGCTGGAAAGGCGGTACTAAAATCATTTGTCCAACCGGCATGCGCCCAGCTATCCCAACTAATTTCGGGCCGAACGCCATGTGGTCCGTCCGACATCCATAACTCGGGAATTCCTAAGCGATCAACTCCCGGTGTGCTAAATTTCGATTGTGCATGGCACATGGCTACCTTCTCTTCCAGGGTAAGCAAATTAATCAGACTATCAATTTTAGCTTCAGTTGCTGGTGTATATTGTCCAGAAGCATGAATACTTAGTAGAAGAACAAAAGTGGAGATAAGATATTTCATAGGTTTACTTAGTGTATTTATTACAACAAGCGAAATTAATATTTTAAGCAGACATTTCTTCAACAAAAGAAGGTACTTTTCAGTTTTATTGGCTTTTTTCTAAAAACAGAACCTAATTTCCTATCCATGGCAGCTAAATAAAACTTTTGCTCTTTTGTGCTTATATGTTAATTTTGCATTTTGTACCTATTGGGGCTGATCTGGTTTTGACAGCGAGTTTAACAGGTATGTAAGCATGTCGGGCGACGCATTTGATCCCGTAATAATAGTAGTGCAACATTTTTAATTGGCGAAAATAATTTTGCTCTTGCTGCTTAATCGAATCATAGTAGATTAAAGCTTAATTCCGACGGTAGCCGTCGGAACAAGACATTCCGCTGTCAGGTTTTACCCGATCCCTGTCAGCAATGGAGTGCTAGCAATTTTGGGTTAGTTCCGATGTGGCTTCGCCTTCGGGATGAAATTTAGAAGCTAAGTTTTGGTTCGGGTGTTTGTTCCCAGGCCATTATCGAAAACCAACAACAAAATAAGCATGTAGAAAGCATATGGGTTGCTTGTTTGGACC
>DNTK01000038.1 GCA_003508755.1 Bacteroidales bacterium
CTTTTACACGCAGTTTATTAAAAATACCCGAGCTGTTTCAAGATGAGTATCCAGCCAGGCAAGATAAACCCGTTGACTTTTCTGTTTCGGCAGGCTACTTCATTAAACCCAGATGGCTGCTCTCTGCCAATTTTATTTACACCTCGGGATTAATGACAACCGTACCTGCAGGGTTTTATAACTACCGCGGAACGCAAGTACCACTCTATACAAAACCAAACAATGCGCGCATGCCCGATTATATGCGCTTTGATATCGGAAGCGATTTTCGCCTGAACAAAACTTCAGAAGGAAGATTTGAGCATCACCTCATACTATCGTTTTACAACTTTTTTAATTACCGAAACGCGGCATTTTTATATTTCACAAAAACAACCGACGCTGATGGGAATTTTATCATACCCGCAGATAAGCTTAACTCACAAGAGCAAATACCTACATACAGATATGTTTTTTCCATTATACCTTCATTAACTTATAACCTCAGATTCTGATGAAAAAGTGGAAATATTATATAATAGGTTTTATTACCATGTTAAGCTCTTGTGAGCTCGAAACTACCTGGAAGATTGAATCCTTCGACAGAGTGGCTGTGGTTGATGCCATTATCACCTCCGAAGATGAAGAACAACAAATCAGAATTTATTACTCCACCTCCGAATTAAACCAGTCACCAGAACCTATTTCTGGTGTGAATGTGCTTTTTACTGACGGTACAAATTTTTATCCATTTTATGAATCAAACCTGCAACCAGGGCTTTATTTGTCACCTTCGATTCCTGTAGCAGTGAATACTCCCTATGCTTTAATCTTGGAGTATGAAGGATTCTCTGATACTGCATATGCATATATGACAGCGGTTTCCAATCTAAAACCAGCTATTTATGCTGAAGAGGATAATCTAAGAAAATATGTCGATCCCGGAAGCGATTTACCCGCAATGACAGAAATATATTACGATTGGTCCTTTAGTGCGGAGTATTGCGATTATTATGGATCGTGCACCGCTGCCGAAGTATATTATTCGATGGAAATTGTGGATATAATCAACGAATTTGCCCCCGACAAACAACAAATACTTATCCCTCGGGGTACAACCGTTTATCGTAAAAAATATTCACTGACTGAAGAGCATCAGGAGTTTATTCGCTCACTCCTGATCGAAACTGAATGGCGTGGTGGATTATTTGATGTAGAACATGGCAATATTCCAACGAATTTTGTAAATGGAACCCGAGGCTGGTTTGCAGTATGCAATGTGCTTATGGACAGTCATGTTGTACCCTGAAAAACCTCACTTTTACCCACCAAAATCGAAGGTCTTTCTTATTAATACCTTAATTAAAGAAAGTACTCGGTGTTTTTAAAAATTGAATAATGATGATCGGATTTTGAGCTTCGAAATACCAGATCTTCAGCGATTTTATAGTTTGTAAATTCCAATTATTAGCCACAATGTTGGCTACGACTTTCTGAACAGCATCATCCTGGGTAGGAATTTACATTAAAACCAAGCATACTTGTTCATGAATCTTTTTGGAAGAGGAAAATCAAGTCTCGCCAAACTCTGAGTGCTGGCTTTTTAATTGTTTTCCAACTTCTTCAGCATCCTGCTCCTTCTCGAATTCAACCATCAAGTGACTTCCGAGCAGAACTTTTAATGAGACGCCGTATTTAAATACCTCTTTATAAACTTCTCGTTTTCGTTCAATGGAGTAGTTCTTATTTTTCAGTAGATTGCGCCGATAGGTAATATAATTTGAGAGCAAAATGAAGGGGTAATACAAGGGCAGCATGATCGCGGAAGTAGACTTTGTGCGTGTCTTATACACTTCCTTTACCTTAAAACCCGCAAGCTTAGCCAATACACGCAGCTTTTGAAAACCAATAAGGAAGATATGGCCATAATATATTTCATCCGTAACATCCTGCGCCGACATCCAGATGCTGTCCAGCTCATTCGGAGGCATAATGGAATTAAAGCGTTCACTTTCCATGAGCATGTAGCTAAGCCGCGATTGCACATTTGAGTAGTTTGGCACCGTTATAAGCAACCGACCTCCTCTTTTAAGCACTTTATTAAAATGCTTTAATGCCTGCAACTGATCTGAAAAATGCTCCATACCTTCCTGGCAGATTAAGGCGTCCACCGAATTACTATTAAGAGGCAAACCATTGGAAATATTTGCACGTGCACATTTAAGACCTTCAATCTGGAAATATTCGGGAAACAAATCAAAGGGAATGGGCTCTCCGCCTACCTCTTTTATTAATCGGGAAGTAACTCCGTTTCCAGCAGGAAAATCAACCACCTTTTTACCCTCAAAAAAATCTTTGTTTACCAGCAGATAACGCTTCACGTAATATTTTATACTTCTGGGGTTGTCTTCGTGCTTCATCAAAATTTATTTGTATTATTAAGGCTCTAGCCCGGCGTCGCTTTTAATTGTAGCAGGTAGCAAATATGGCTAACAATTTGAAAAATAAAAAGTTGTTTTCAATGATTCTTCCATACCCGGAATAAATGATGTACCGGATTCACCGTTTTCATCGACCTTAATCCATGCACAATAAATATTTTTCACTTTTTTTTACTTATTTATCAGGGTAAAAGAGTATACCCGTGTGCTAATACTGAAAAACGAAAATTACCCTGGCCTGAAAGTTGGCTGGAAAACAACTTAAAAATAATTACAGTATGAAACACACAAAAAATTTCTTATTCGGTATTCTTGCAGTTACTGCAATGATGTTTTTCACGGCATGTGAAGAAAACAATGTACAACCTACAAACGATTACGGAATTCTTCCGGAACGATTTAAGGTAGATATTCCAAATTCTATCAGCAACGAGTTTAAAAGCGGTAGTTTAAAAAGTACGGAAGGAGATACGATCAATGGCAATGAAATATATGCCCATCTGGCTAATTTTATTGCTATTGGTGAGGGCTCTGCTGAAATCGTGGAATCTATTATCTGGGCGATTAAGGTTTACAATATTGACAATATTATAGATCTAACGTATACCAGCGATGATGACTACAGAGTAAAACACCTGGCTGTTGTTTCAGATGTTGATTTTCAGGAACAAACCTGGGAATATCAGTTAACAATAACCGATGTTGAATCGGAAGGTGCCGAAGATGGTGGCATTGGTATGCAGGTATTCTGGAATAACAGTCCAATAGAGGGAATTGCTTTAATTAAGCCATACAACCTGAATCGCGAAGAGGATGCTGACGCTGGTGATGCCATGTTTAAAGTAAAATACTCTGAAGTAGGAATGGGCGACTATGACGCATACATGATTGTTGAAATTGCTGACCTTCCGCTACCGGATGCCAACTGGGATGCCTTTGCAGTAAACAACTTAAAAATGTTTGTAGGAAAAAAAGGAAATATGGTTGATGTTTATGGAAACTCCAATCACCCTAATGCCCAATTCTTTACGGATAAAACTGGTTTCAACTGGGCATTTGTGGCCTCAGGACTTGATTCGGAAGACATTGGTGTTGCAGAAGTAGGTCTTCCTCCAAGCACACTCGACACCTCATCACGAGAAATTATTCTTAAAGACTATTCGGTAAAAAACGTACTTACTGAAGAAATAAATCAATGGTTCCTGGATGCCTTTGGTATTCGTCCACACGAAGAGGATCTTGCTAATTACCTGAAAAATGCCGATGCACCTGGCTACTTTAATACAGGTGGTTTTGTTCAGGGTGGAGATTCTCCAGGATCAGAATACGACGAAATTGAAGCACGCCTTGAAAGCTTAAGTCCTTATAATCCTAAAGAAATAAACGATTTGGTTATCAGCTTCAAATAAGCAACAGGTTTTCATAGTATGGTACCCGCCTGAATTATTTAGGCGGGTATTTTTTATACAAAAAAACCGGACTATTAAGTAAAATCAAGCACTTAGGTTTAATATGTACAAAACTTAATGGCTTTTCGCTTTACGTTTTAAAAAGAATAAAATAACTTTCCTTCTAATGCATTTTAAACCTTTGCCCATCAAGTTTATCAAAGGGACGCACCCTAATGCTAAAAACAAAGAATAAACATAATGATGCAGAGCTGGTAGAACTATTTAATGCTGGTCAAAAAGAAAAAGCCTTTAACCAGATAGTCTCAAAATACCAGGAGCGATTGTACTGGCACATCAGAAAAATTGTAATTTCTCATGATGATGCCGACGATGCTTTGCAGAATACATTCATAAAGACCTGGAAAGGACTGGAAAACTTTCGTTCCGACTCGCAATTGTTTACCTGGTTATACCGAATAGCAACCAATGAAGGATTAAGCTTGCTGAAATCAAAAAAAAGACGGACATTGGTTCCACTGGAAGGCGATGAGTACGATCTTTCTGAGACACTCATGAGCGATGCGTACTTTTGTGGCAATGAAGCCCAGCAAAAACTTCAGGAAGCACTTTTAAAATTGCCTGAGAAACAACGCCTGGTTTTTAACATGAAATACTTCGAAGATCTGAAATATGATGAGATAGCAGAAATACTGGATACCTCGATAGGAGCGCTTAAAGCTTCTTATCATCATGCAGTAAAAAAGTTAGAGAATTTATTAAGTGAAGATTAAACCTTTTTTATTTTTGAAAGTCAAACAGACAGATGGCAAAAGAAAAAGACATATTAAAAAAGCTAGAGCGCTTAAAAGATAACGCCCAATTCGCAGTGCCAGAGAACTATTTTGAGAAGCTGCCTGGCTCCATCATGGAGCGAATTAAAAGCGAAGAAGCGAGCAAACAGGTAGAGATAAAACGCCCTGTTATAAAGCTGATTAGAAATCAGTTAGCCATTGCGGCATCTTTTGCAGCATTAGCCTTATTGGCCTACACAGCCATTAAAATAATCGCTCCAGATAAACAGTCAGATCATCTGCCACTTGACGATATCTATGCTTCACTTGAGCAGGAAGTGCATGAGCTTGATGAGGTTTTTATGTATGACCTGGTAAATACTGAAAGCCTAAACAATGCTAATACCCCTGAACTGAGTGAGCAGGACATTATTGAATATTTAATGGAAGAGGGAGCTGATTTGGATTTATCATTAACCGACTTTTAATTTAATTGTTATGAGAAGATTTATTTTCGTTACGATAGCCATCATAAGTTTTTCAGGCTTCTATGCACAAAATTCCGGAGGTGCTAACAGGGTGCGGGCGGCAAAAGTTAAATTCTTCAATGAGAAACTGGAGTTAACCTCTTCGGAATCGGAAAAATTCTGGCCCATCTATAACGATTATCAAAGCAGGAAATCGAAACTGGCCAGCGAACGCAAAAGTATGATGCGTTTTTACACAGAGAACCAAAGCAACATGAGTGCTGAAGAAATTACTCAGACACTAAACAGGTATATCGAGATTGAGAAAGAAGAAACAGAACTGCTCGAACGCTATAACAATAAATTCAAACAGGTGCTTGCTAACGAAAAAGTGCTGAAGATTTATATTACCGAGGTGCAATTCAGAAACTATTTATTAAAACAACTGCGCACCAGGCAACAAGGAATGAAACCGAGGAACTAGCATTCAGTTATCAGTGAACTGTTATCAGTTAACAGTTAGGGATTGTCTGATAGCAGATTCAATAGTTCCTACGTTCAACCATTCCATTATTCATTTTTCATTCTACATTCTAAAAAATTACTATCTTTACATCAGCATCAAGAGTTTTTGCAGCGAAACAACTGCAGAATACCAACCGAGTATCGAACACCACGGTGGTAGGGTGATGCGGACCTTCAGGTCAAATAATGTTCGAACCTTCTGAATGTTTCAGAAATCTTTAGAACATGCACCCAATTACTTCTTGATGTAAAAAGTATGAAATCAAACTTTTTGCATTATGAGCACACAAAAAAATCTTTCGAAACTACTCGGCGAAATTGCAGAGGAAGAGAGGCTATG
>DNTK01000214.1 GCA_003508755.1 Bacteroidales bacterium
CCTGCCATGTACATTGGTGATGTGGGTGTTAAAGGACTTCATCATTTAGTATACGAAGTGGTAGATAATTCAATTGATGAAGCCTTAGCAGGACATTGCAAAAATATTGAGGTAGTAATAAATACCGATAACTCCATTACCGTTAGCGATGATGGTCGTGGTATACCTACCGATTTTCACGAAAAAGAACAGCGATCGGCCCTGGAGGTGGTTATGACTGTACTTCATGCCGGTGGTAAGTTTGACAAAGACAGTTATAAAGTTTCCGGCGGATTGCACGGAGTTGGTGTTTCCTGTGTTAATGCACTTTCGAAGAATTTAAAAGTTGAAGTGCATCGCCAGGGAAAGCACTTTATTCAGGAATATGAACAAGGAAAACCAAAATATGATGTAAAAGAACTGGGAACCACTGATAAAAGAGGTACCATTGTTACTTTTCATCCCGATAAGGACATATTCTCGGTAATCGAGTATAAGTTCGAAATACTATCCGCCCGTTTGCGCGAACTGGCCTTCCTGAACAAGGGAATTACCCTAAAAATAACCGACTTACGCGAGTTTGAAGAGAATGGAAATGGGGGCAAGCCACTTTCAGAAACGTTTTACTCCAAAGAAGGACTTAAGGAGTTTGTTGAATTGCTTGACAGTGCGCGCGAGAGACTTACCGAAAATGTTATTCACATCGAAACAGAGAAAAATGATGTTCCGGTAGAGATTGCACTTCATTACAATACTTCATTTTCAGAGAATATTCACTCGTATGTGAATAATATCAATACTATTGAGGGTGGAACACACCTGGCTGGATTTAGACGCGGATTAACCCGCACACTTAAAAATTATGCCGAGAAATCGGGTATGCTGGCCAAACTTAAATTTGATATTTCAGGCGATGACTTTCGTGAAGGACTTACAGCAGTGGTTTCGGTAAAAGTTGCAGAGCCACAATTCGAAGGACAGACAAAAACAAAACTTGGCAACAGCGAAATTTCCGGAGCGGTTGATCAGGCTGTAAGTAGTATGTTAGGTATGTACCTGGAAGAAAATCCCAAGGATGCAAAAACCATAGTGCAGAAAGTGATTCTGGCTGCACAGGCACGTCATGCAGCGCGCAAAGCACGTGAATTGGTGCAGCGTAAAACAGTACTTTCAGGTTCAGGTTTGCCAGGAAAATTATCCGATTGTTCAGAAAAAGATCCCGCCCTTACAGAGGTTTACCTGGTAGAGGGTGACTCGGCAGGTGGAACGGCCAAACAAGGTCGCGACCGTAACTTTCAGGCAATTCTTCCCCTGCGTGGTAAAATTCTGAATGTTGAGAAAGCAATGCCTCACAAGATTCTTGAAAACGAGGAAATTAAAAATATATTTACAGCGCTGGGTGTTTCCATCGGTACCGAAGAAGATTCAAAAGAGCTTAACCTAGAAAAATTACGCTACCACAAGGTTATTATCATGACCGATGCTGATGTGGATGGTAGCCACATTTCAACACTTATTATGACCTTCTTCTTCCGCCATATGGAAGAACTTATTAACAGAGGATACCTGTATATTGCAACACCACCTTTGTACCTGGTTAAGAAGGGTAAAAAACAGGTGTATTGCTGGAGCGAAGAGCAGCGTCTGCAAGCTATGGAAGAATATGGCGATGGTGCACATGTTCAGCGCTACAAAGGTCTTGGTGAAATGAATGCAGAACAATTGTGGGAAACTACAATGAACCCTGAGAACAGAACCCTGAGACAGGTTACTATCGAAAGTGCTGCTGAAGCTGATCGTATTTTCTCTATGCTCATGGGCGATGAGGTTCCTCCTCGCAGAGAGTTTATCGAAAAGCACGCCAAGTATGCCAATATTGATGCATAAAGCGCTAAAAAGAAATAGTTAATAAATCAATGCCGCCCAGTGCGGCATTTTTTATTAAATTGAGGTAAATATTATTTATTATGAGGCAGCTTCTGATTCTATCAGTATCTACATTACTTTACCTTTCCACAAATGCTCAGGTCGCAGAAATGAAGTGGGAACTCGATTACCAGTTGTACCTGAAACTGGCCAACGATTCAAACTATATATACGATATTCGGGATGTGTTTCATATTTCAGATACCAAAAAAGAAATTGCCTCGGATTTTATTTTTTACCCGGTTAATCCGGGTGCTGAATATGCCACCCAGGTTCCAGAAAATACCAAAAGGAATTATACTACACTGTGGAGTGCTTTGCATGCCAAAACAGGTGGTGGATGGATACATTTTACCAATTGTATTGCCTTCGCAATCGAAACACAATCACTCGATCTTCAAGGGCCTTTGATGAAAAGACCTGAATCGAACTGGAAACCCAAACCCATGACCGACAGTTATAAACGAACCAAGAATTGGGATTTTTACATTCCAATGAGTCAGAAAAATGCGCAAAAAGAATACCGTTTGCGCAAAGATGAGGGAACACTGGGAGGTATCCGATCTTTGCCACCCAGCTACATAGAGTTGTTCAATTCAACCAACCAGAGCGACTATAATTTATTAAAAGCACAAGGGAAAAATAATGAAGTCGCCAAAATTGATTTAATAAAAGTGTTGCTCGGTGCCAATTACTTGGGAGAGGCCCAAATCATCTATGTTAGCAATATGGTGCTGGAAGCACTTAAATCCTATTCTAAAAATATGTTACCCTCGGTTGTTGTTTTTGAAGAATACGATGCTGCTGCAGTAATGAGCCTTAATGCTTCGGGATACAAAATAGAAAAAATTGTTTTCAGAAGTAATACAGACCTGCGTGAAGATACCATGGAGCAACGAAAGCAGGAGATAATGAAAATAGTAGATGAAATAAACGAATACAACCATCAGTCGTTTAAAAAACAGTTGTCAGACTATTACGAGTAGTTATGGAATACCTGGTGCCTCTTATCAGCTCGTTTAAAGCGCATGCCAATCCCGAGAAAGCAAATTGGATGAAACAATACATGAAGGGCAAGTTTGAGTTTCTCGGGTTGGAAACAAAAATCCGAAGATCGCTGCAGAAAGATTTCTATAAATCGGAGGGGTATCCCGCACAAGATGATTTGTTTCAGGTGGTTTTTAGCTTATGGAAATTACCAGCGCGTGAATATCAATATTGCGCAGTAGAATTACTTCAAAAGTTCCAAAAGAAACTGGAAGTTTCAGATATTATACATATCGAGAAACTCATTCTTACTAAGTCGTGGTGGGATAGTGTAGACGGACTGGCTTCCTGGATATGTGGTGCCTATTTTCAGTTGTACCCGGAACAGGTCGAAAAAACTACGACGGCATGGATACAATCGGGAAATTTTTGGCTTCAACGCTCTTGCCTGCTATTTCAGCTCAAATACAAGGACAAAACAGATACTGACCTGCTGGAAAGATGCATTGGACAATTACATGACGAAAAGGAGTTTTTTATACGAAAAGCAATTGGGTGGATACTTAGGGAGTATTCTAAAACAAACCCTGACTGGGTTCGAAATTTTGTTGCACGACAGCAATTGTCAACTCTCAGCTACCGGGAAGCCACAAAGTATATTTAGCTGATTGAGATTGTTGGCTAAAGAGCGAGAGCGAGTAAGTAATGCTAGCTTCACTTACATCTTACTGTTATATAATAATTTCACCACTGAAAACCCTTACTGCAGATCCTTCCAGCCAAATATCCTTAAAGCTGTCACCGTCTATTTTATACCGAACTTTTAAATCGCCACCAACAGCTTTTACATCATATTCTTCTTTTTCTTTACCACTGTGCAACGATGCTGCAATAGCACAAGCAGTAATACCTGTTCCGCAAGCTAAGGTTTCATTTTCCACCCCACGTTCATAGGTACGTACCATTAGCCTGCTATTTATCTCCTCCACAAAATTAACATTGGTTCCTTCCTCTTTAAACCGTTCATTGTAGCGAATACTCCTGCCAACATTAAAAACATCCAACTCCTCTATTCCGGTAACAAATTGCACATAATGTGGCGAACCTGTGTTCAAAAAATAATATTCCCCATTGTTTTCAACACCCGTAACATCGCCCATTTTTAGATTTATGTAATCATCTTGTAGCACATCGGCAAGGTGTTCACCATCGATGGCCCAAAACTTTGTTTTTGCCTTAATTATGCCCAGGAAATAGGCAAAAGCAACAATACAACGACCACCATTTCCGCACATAGTGCCTTCTTTACCATCGGAATTAAAATACACCATTTCAAAATCATAACCTTGTTTCGATTGCAACAGCATGAGGCCGTCAGCACCAATACCAAAACGCCTGTCGCAAAGCTTTTTTATGGTTTTAGTATCATTCTTATCAATCAATAACTCTCTGTTGTCGATTACGATAAAATCGTTTCCTGCTCCCTGGTATTTGTAAAATTGAGTATTCATTTTTTATGTCCTTACCAACGCGTTAAACTTTGTTAAAAGAGTCTTAATCGAATAACAAAGTGTAGTCTATAATGGTTAATTTAGCAGAAGACAACATTAACAATTCAGTAGCAAGGCACAATTTTTGTCGCTTGCATTTTATTGAGT